>NZ_CP089507.1:3795000-4008183 GCF_021233355.1 Luteimonas fraxinea
GCACCGGATCACTGCAGGTCGCGCAGATCCAGCCGGCGCAGCCTCGGTGCCTTGATCGCGGTTGTCGCGACCACGCCCATCGTCACGAAGCCGCCGATCACCACCGCCGGCACCAGGCCCAGCAGGCGTGCCATCGAGCCCATGTAGAACGCGCCGATCTCGTTCGACGAACCGACGAACAGGCCGTTGATCGACGACACCCGGCCGCGCATGTGGTCGGGCGTCGACAGTTGCATGATCGTCGAGCGCATCACCACCGACACGCCGTCGCACATGCCCGACAGCAGCAGGAAGAACGCCGACAGCCAGAATGCGGTCGACAGGCCGAAGCCGACCATGCACAGACCAAAGCCGGCGACCGCGCACAGCAGGAAGCGGCCCGCATTGCGCTGGATCGGATTGCGTGCCAGCCAGATCCCCATTGCGACCGAGCCCAGCGCCGGCGCGCTGCGCAGAATGCCCAGGCCTTCCGGCCCGTAGGCGAGGATGTCGTGGATGAAAGCCGGCGCCAGCGAGATCGCGCCGCCGAACAGCACCGCGAACATGTCCAGCGCCAATGCCGCGAGCAGGATCTGGTGGCCGAACACGAAGCGCGCGCCCTCGGCGATGCTGGCGAACACCGGCTCGCGCTGCAGCAGTTGCGGCGGCTCGGTGACACCCATGCGGCCGAGGAAGACGATCACCACCAGCGCGAGGATCGATGCCAGCAGGAACACGCCGGGAATGCCGAGCGGCTTGATCAGCAGGCCGCCGATCGCCGGGCCGATCACCATCGCGCTCTGGAACACGATGCTGCCCAGGCTCGCACCGCGCACGAACTGGTCGCGCGGCAGCACGCGGGCGAACAGGGCGTTGTAAACCGGGCCGAGAAACGCGCGGACCATGCCGGTCAGCATGATCGGCAGGTACAGCAACCAGATGCTGCCGTCGATCAGGCCCGAGGTCAGCAGCGCCAGCAGCAGCGGCGTGATCGCCAGACCCGCGGCGGCCGCCATGCCGAGCTTGCGCCGCGGCAGATGGTCGACCAGATAGCCGGCGAACGGCGCGACGCAGAAGTAGGGCAGTACTTCCGCCAGGCCGATGAGGCCGAGCATCCACGGATTGCCGGTTTCGGCGTAGATGTGCCAGCCGGCCGTGACCGCGACGATCTGGTACGACAGGATCGTGAAGATGCGGTAGCCCAGCAGGGCGCGGAAATTGCGGTTGCGCAGCGGCGCCGCGCGACTGGAATCGGAAACGCCGGGTTCGTCGGGCTCCGGCGGCGGCGCGGTGCTCACGCCAGCGCGCGCTGCGCGCGGTCGCGGATGAAGGCGAGCAGGGCGGCCAGACCGTTGTTGCGGGTCGGTGACAGATGCTTCGCCAGCCCGATGTCGCCGATGTACTCGGCATCGGTGTCGACGATCTCGCGTGCGCTGCGGCCACCGTAGACGCGCAAGGCGAGATAGATCAGGCCGGAGACGATTGCCGAATCGCTGGCGGCGGCGAAGTCGAGGCGCTCGGCGTCACCGGAGGCGACGATCCAGACCATCGACTGGCAGCCGTGCAGGCGGTGTTCTTCGGTCTTCAGCGCATCGGAGAATTCGGGCAGCTTGCGGCCCAGATCGATCAGGTACTGGTAGCGCTCGGACCAGTCGCCGAAAAAGGCGAACTCTTCGGCGATCGCGCGCTGGGCGTCGGCCGGGCTGGCTTCGAGGGGGAACTTGTTGGCAGTCACGGGGGAGTCGGCTCTCAGACGCGGACACGCGTTCGCAAGCCCGACATTGTGACCGATCCGCTTCGAGGACAAAGCCCGCGCTGTCCGGCGATCGCCCACTTCCACGTTCGCTGAGGTTTACAAGACACCGGTTTCTCACGATCCTCACGCCTATTCAGAGAATGTCCGCCGCGGTTCGGCGCAAGGGGAGAGGCGCTGTGGCAAACGCGATCGTCTGGTTCCGGAACGAACTGAGACTCGATGACAATCCAGCCCTGCGCGCCGCACTGGACGCGGGCTTCGCGCCGGTCTGCGTGTACATCCACGCGCCCGACGAAGAGGGCGACTGGGCCCCGGGCGCTGCTTCGAACGCCTGGCGTCATCGCTCGCTGGCCGCGCTGGACGCCGAGCTGCGCAAGCGCGGCAGCCAACTGCGCCTGTTCCATGGCCCCAGCCACGCCACGCTCGAGACGCTGGTCGACACCTGCGAGGCCGAGGCCGTGTTCTGGAACCGGCGCTACGACCCGGCGATCGAAACGCGTGACACCGGGATCAAGCGCGACCTGCGCGAATCCGGCGTGCGCGCCGAAAGCCACAACGGTGCGCTGATGCTCGAGCCCTGGTCGTTGCAGACCGGGCAGGAGGGGGCATACAAGGTGTTCACCCCGTTCTGGCGCAAGGCGCTGACCGAACTGAATCTGCCCGACACTTGGGATGCGCCGCGCACACTGCCCGCCGTGGACACCGGGCCGTCGGGCGTCGCGCTCGACGATCTGCAGCTGGCACCGACGCTGGACTGGGACGCCGGCTTCTGGACGTTCTGGGAACCGGGCGAGGCGGGCGCGCACGAGGCGCTGGAGGTCTTCATCGACGGCGCACTGCGCGGTTACCGCGCAAGTCGCGATCGCCCCGATCAGGCCGGCACCTCGCGCCTGTCGCCGCACCTGCATTTCGGCGAGATCGCGCCCTGGCGCGTGGTCGCCGCGCTCGAGGGTGAGCGCAATGCGTCCACCGCGCCCGACATCGACGCCTACGTGCGCGAGTTGGGCTGGCGCGAGTTCGCCCACCACCTGCTGCACCATTTTCCGAAGACGCCGGAGCAGAACTTCAATCCGCGCTTCGAGCGGTTCCCGTGGGCGCGTGTCGAACCGGCCGCGCTCGATGCCTGGAAGCGTGGGCGTACCGGTGTGCCGATCGTCGACGCCGGCCTGCGCGAGCTCTGGCACGTCGGCTGGATGCACAACCGCGTGCGCATGATCGTCGGCAGCTGGTTGTGCAAGCACATGCGCATCCACTGGCACGAAGGCGCGCGCTGGTTCTGGGACACGCTGGTCGATGCGGATCTCGCCAACAACACCCTGGGCTGGCAATGGATCGGCGGCACCGGCGCGGACGCCTCGCCGTATTTCCGCGTGTTCAACCCGGTCACGCAGGCGCAGAAGTTCGATCCCGACGGCAGCTACATCGCGCGCTGGGTGCCCGAACTCGCCGGCCTGCCGGTGCCGCTGCGCTTCAGTCCGTGGACCGATCCGGATCTGCTCAAGTCTGTCGCGCCCGATTATCCCTCTGCGCCGATCGTCGATCTGGCTGCCGGCCGCGAGGCCGCACTGGCTGCCTACCAGGCCTCGCGCTGACGCGCGTTGACCCTGCCGCGGTCGCGTGATCCACTCGGATGGCTGACTTCTTGGGAGGGGAGATGGCCGAGACCGCCGCACCATCACGCCGCAGGCGCCTGCGCCGCCAGCCGATGACGCGGGTCGACACCGCATGGCTGCGCATGGAGCGGCCGACCAATCCGATGATGATCACCGCCGTGCTGGTGTTCACCGAGCGGATGTCGGTAGACGCCCTGCGCGCGCTGGTCGACGAACGCTTTCTCGCCTACGCGCGGTTCCGGCAGAAGGCCGTCGACGCCACGACCGGCGCGACCTGGATCGAGGATGCGCACTTCGATCTCGACTGGCATGTGCGGCGTGCGGCCTTGCCGGGCCGGATCGCCGGCAGCAGCGCGCTCGAGGAAAAACGCGCGCTCGAAGCGTTCACCGGCGAACTCGCCTCGACGCCGCTCGATCCCGGCAAGCCGCGCTGGCAATTCCATCTGGTCGAGGACTACGCCGGCGGTTCGGCGCTGGTCGCGCGCATCCATCACTGCTATGCCGACGGCATCGCGCTGGTGCAGGTGCTGCTGTCGCTGACCGATACCGAGCGCCTTCCGCAGCCGGCGCAGACCCTGCCGCAGGCCTGGCTCAAGGCCGATGGCGCCGGTGTGGAGCGACGCGTCGGCGCGGTCGCCCGTTACAAAAAGCTCGGTGGGCAGGTGCTCGATCGCGGCATGGCGATGTACCGCGATCCGACCCTGGCCAACATGCTGGCGCGCGAAGGCGGGGAGATCGCCCGCGAGCTGCTGTACGCGCTGTCGCTGTCGGACGATCCGCCGTCGCTGCTGCGCGGCGAGCTTGGTGTCAGCAAGCGCGTCGCCTGGGCCGAGCCGCTGTGCCTGGACGAAGTCAAAGCGGTGGGCCGCGCGTTCGACTGCACCGTCAACGACGTGCTGATGGCCGCGGCTGCCGGCGCGCTGCGTGGCTACATGCGCGAACGCGGCGCCGATCCTGATGGCATGACGCTGCGCGCGACGGTGCCGGTGAATCTGCGCCCGCTGGAGCACGCGAAGAAGCTCGGCAATCATTTCGGGCTGGTGTTTCTCGATCTGCCGGTCGGCGAAGCGAATCCCGCGCGCCGCCTGGAACGCGTGGCGAACTGCATGCGCGAACTCAAGGATTCCCGCCAGGCGATCGTCGCCTACGGTCTGCTGGCCGCGCTCGGCATGGCGCCGCAATCGGCGCAGGGCATCGCGCTCGATCTCTTCAGCCGCAAGGCCTCTGCAGTGGCGACCAATGTGCCCGGCCCGCAGCAACCGCTGTATCTCGCCGGCTGCGCGCTGCGCGAGATGATGTTCTGGGTGCCGCAGACCGGGTCGATCGGCATCGGCCTGTCGATCCTGAGCTACGACAACCGCGTGCATTTCGGCCTCGTCGCCGATGCGCGTCTGGTGCCCGATCCCGATGCCGCGATCGCTCACTTCCGGCGCGAGTTCGACACGCTGTTGTATCTGGCGATGATGGGCGACTGGTCGCAGGCACTCGATGCGCAGGCGGCGGAGGCGATGCTCGACTGACGGCGCGCTGCATGGGTATCCGTGCTGAACGATGTCCGTCCAGACGCATTCCCCGTCACCCCGCGTGCATTCTGAACACGCTAAGTTCGGCTCCGAATTCAACGTTCCGGGCACCTTCGCCCGCACCGGATACCAGGAGACCGACACCATGCGCAGACTCACCACTGCAGGCCTCACCACCGCGCTCGCCAGCACCCTGCTGCTTTCCAGCTGCGCCACCTACACCGGCCAGACCAACGCGCCGGACGACGCGAACCGGACCCGTAACAACGCACTGATCGGCGCGGGCATCGGCGCGGTTGCCGGCCTGCTCAGCGGTGGCGACGCGACCGAGCGTCGTCAGCGCGCGATGGTCGGCGCCGGTGTCGGCGGCCTCGCCGGCGGTGCGGTCGGCGTCTATCAGGATCGTCAGGAAGCCGAACTGCGTCGTCAGACCCAGGGCACCGGCATCCAGGTCGACCGCGATGGCGACGTAATCAAGCTCAACCTGCCTGACGGCGTGACCTTCGACTTCGGCAAGGCCGATCTCAAGTCGCAGTTCTACCCGGCGCTCAATAACGTCGCGCGCACGCTCGCCGAGTACGACCAGACGATCGTCGAGATCTCCGGTCACACCGACAGCGTCGGTACCGACGCGGTCAACCAGCGTCTGTCCCAGCAGCGCGCCGACTCGGTGGGTAATTACCTCATGGGTCAGGGCCTGCTACGCCAGCGCTTCGAGATCGTCGGCTTCGGCAAGACGCGTCCGATTGCGGACAACAGCACGGATCAGGGCCGCGCCCTGAACCGCCGCGTCGAGATCCGCGTGATTCCGCTGCAGTCGTAAGCAGCGGCGAGCTCCAGGAAAAAGCCCCGGCAGTGCCGGGGCTTTTTTGTGATGCGGATGGCGACCCGGTGACCGGGCCACCCGATCGGCGTCAGAGCGCTTCTATCACACCTGCCGCGCCCATGCCGGTGCCGATACACATCGTCACCAGGCCGTAGCGGTTCTTGCGACGACGCATGCCGTGGACGATGGTCGCGGTGCGGATCGCACCGGTCGCGCCCAGCGGATGGCCCAGCGCGATCGCGCCGCCCAGCGGATTGACCTTGGATGGGTCGAGCTTGCTGTCGCGGATTACCGCCAGCGCCTGCGCGGCGAAGGCTTCGTTGAGTTCGATCCAGTCGATGTCGTCGAGCGTGAGCCCGGCCTGCGCCAGCGCCTTCGGAATCGCCGCGATCGGGCCGATGCCCATGACCTCAGGACGCACGCCGGCGACGGCGAAGCTGACGAACCGCGCCAGCGGCTTCAGACCGTAGTCCTGCACCGCGCGGCCGGAGGCGAGCAGGATGCCTGCGGCGCCATCGCTCATCTGCGAGCTGTTGCCGGCCGTCACCGAGCCGCCGAACTGGCCGTTGCGGAAGACGGGGCGCAGCTTGGTCAGGCCTTCGATCGACGAGTCCTGACGCGGACCTTCATCGGTGTCGACCAGCAGCTTGCGCAGACGCACGGCATTGCCGGCGAGGTCGGGCTGGTGGGAGACGATTTCGTACGGGCTGATCTCGTCCTTGAACTCGCCGGCCTGGATCGCGGCGATCGCCTTCTGGTGCGAGGCGAGGGCGAACGCGTCCTGGTCCTCGCGCGAGACCTTCCATTCCTCGGCGACCTTCTCGGCGGTGATGCCCATGCCGTAGGCGATCGCGACGTGGTCATCCTTGAACACGCTCGGGCTCAGCGCGACCTTGTTGCCCATCATCGGCACCATCGACATCGACTCGGTGCCGCCGGCAAGCATCAGGTCGGCGTTGCCGAGACGGATCTCGTTCGCTGCCAGCGCGACGGCCTGCAGGCCGGACGAGCAGAAGCGGTTGATGGTTTGCGCGGCGACGGTGTCGGGCAGGCCGGCCAGCAGCACGCCGATGCGCGCCACGTTCATGCCTTGCTCGCCTTCCGGCATCGCACAGCCGATCACGGCGTCGTCGATGCGATTGACGTCGATGCCCGGCGCCTGCGCGACGACGGCTTTGAGCACGTGCGCGAGCATGTCGTCGGGACGGGTGTTGCGGAACACGCCCTTCGGCGCCTTGCCCACCGGGGTGCGGGTGGCGGCGACGATGTAGGCGTCCTGGATCTGCTTGCTCATGGCGTTGTCTCGTAAGTAGGTAAGAGAGTGAGGGAGTCAGTGGCGCTCACTGACGTCTTGCGCGCGCTGCGCGCCTGACCTGTCTCACTAGTTCCTCAGCGGCTTGCCGGTCTTGAGCATGTGGCCGATGCGCGCTTGGGTCTTTTCCTGCTGGGCGAGCTCGACGAAGTGCTTGCGCTCCAGGCGGATCAGCCAGTCCTCGTCGACGATCGCGTTGCGGTCCACGTCGCCGCCGCACAGCACGGTGGCGATGCGCTCGGCGATCTCGTAGTCGTATTCGCTGACGAAACGGCCTTCGAGCATGTTCACCAGCAGCATCTTGAACGTGGCGATGCCGACGTCGCCGGCGACGCGGATCGCACGTGCGGGCAGCGGCGGGCGATAGCCGGCTTCGGCCAGCGCCGATGCCTGCTGGCGCGCGACGTGCAGCAGCTCGAACGCGTTGAAGGTCACGATGTCGTCGGCGCGCAGCAGGCCGAGTTCCTTCGCGTTGACCGCCGAGTTCGACACCTTGGCCATCGCGATGGTCTCGAAGGTCTTCTTCAGCTCGGCGAACACGTCGCCGTTCGGACCCGCGGCCTCGGACGCACGCACCGCCAGTTCCTTCAGGCCGCCACCGGCCGGCAGCAGGCCGACGCCGGCCTCGACCAGACCGATGTAGCTTTCGAGATGCGCGACGGTACGCGCGCTGTGCATCTGGAACTCGCAGCCACCGCCCAGCGCCAGACCGCGTACGGCTGCGACCACGGGCACCAGCGAGTACTTGATGCGCTGGCTGGTCTTCTGGAAGTTCTCGACCATCGCCTCGAACGCGTCGACCTTGCCGGCCTGCAGCAGGCCCAGCGCGCCGGCGAGATCGGCACCGGCCGAGAACGGCTCCTTCGGCTGCCAGATCACCACACCCTTGAACTTGCGCTCGGCGATGCCGATCGCTTCCTGGATGCCATCGAGCACGTGGTCGGAGACCGTGTGCATCTTGGTCTTGAAGCTGATCACGCCGATGTCGTCGCCGTCCGTCCACAGGCGGATGCCGTCGTTCTCGTAGACGGTCTCGCCCTGCTCGAAGCGCTCACCCAGCAGCGGATCGGGGAAGCGCTGGCGGCGATACACCGGCAGCGAGGAGCGCGGCAGCTTGGCGTTCCTGGACGGGCTGTAGCTGCCCTCGGCGGCGTGTACGCCCTCGCGGCCGTCGAACACCCAGTCGGGCAGCGGCGCGCTGCTCATGGTCTTGCCGGCAATGATGTCCTCGGCGATCCAGTCGGCGACCTGCTTCCAGCCCGCGGCCTGCCACAGCTCGAACGGACCCTGCTGCCAGCCGTAGCCCCAGCGGATCGCCAGGTCGACGTCGCGCGCGGTCTCTGCGATGTCTTCCAGATGCACGGCGCTGTAGTGGAACAGGTCACGCAGGATCGACCAGACGAATTGGGCCTGCGGATGTTCGCTGGCGCGCAGCTGGGCCATGCGCTCGGCCGGGTCCTTGGTCTTGAGGATCGCGACGACCTCATCGGCCGCCTTGCGATCGGAGGCGCGGTAGTCCTGCTTCTCCAGATCGAGGACCAGAATGTCCTTGCCGGCCTTGCGGAAGATGCCGGCGCCGGTCTTCTGGCCCAGCGCGCCTTTCTCGATCAACGCGGTCAGCCACTTGGGCGAGGCGAAGTACGCGTGCCAGGGATCCTCGGGCAGCGTATCGGCCATGGTCTTGATGACGTGCGACATCGTGTCCAGGCCGACGACGTCCGAGGTCCGATAGGTCGCCGACTTCGGACGGCCGAGCAGGGGACCGGTCAGCGCATCGACCTCGTCGAAGCCGAGCTTCGACTCCTGGGTGTGGTGGATCGTCGACAGGATCGAGAACACGCCGATCCGGTTGCCGATGAAGTTCGGGGTGTCCTTGGCATAGACCACGCCCTTGCCGAGCTGGGTGGTCAGGAAGGCTTCGAGGCCTTCGAGCACTGACCTGTCGGTGGTCTTCGCCGGAATCAGTTCCGCCAGATGCATATAGCGCGGCGGGTTGAAGAAGTGGACGCCGCAGAAACGATGGCGCAGTTCTTCGGGAAGAACATCCGCCAAGGCATTGATTCCAAGGCCCGACGTGTTGCTGGCCAACACCGCGTGCGCCGGCACGTGCGGGGCGATCTTGCGGTAGAGGTCCTGCTTCCAGTCCATCTTCTCGGCGATCGCCTCGATGATCAGGTCGCAGCTTTCGAGTTCGGCCAGGCCGGTTTCGTAGTTCGCGGGGACGATGGCCTCGGCCAGCGACTTGCTGCTCAGCGGGGCCGGGCTCAGCTTGGCCAGGTTCGCGAGCGCCTTGCGCACCACGCCGTCCTTGTCGCCCTCCTTGGCCGGCAGGTCGAACAGGACCGTGTCGATCCCGGCGTTGGTCAGGTGCGCGGCGATCTGCGCGCCCATGACACCCGCACCCAGAACCGCGGCGCGACGTACAAGCAGTTTCTCAGACATTTGCTCCATCCCTTTGTTTCAAAAAGAAACCCGGCGTGAGCCAGGCTGGTGGTCAGGCGCGGAACCCGGCTGCGGCGAAGCGGATCAGCTCGCCGGCGATCCGGGTGCGGTGCGCATGTTCGGTGGTGCCCGGCGGACGCTTGATCAGGCCGAAATCGGCCATCGCATACGTCAGCGCGCCGGCGAGAAAATCGAGGCGACCGTAGAGCTCGGCCTTGCCGAGATCCGGCAGGCAGACGGCGAGGGCGCCTGCGAACTCGCGCGGCACATGCCCGTACTGCTCGGAGAGGAACTTGCGCAGGGCGTCGTTCTTTTCCACATACGCCCGGGCAATGACCCGGACGAAGGCCCCGCTGCCGGCGCGGCCACTGGCCATGTCCAGCGCGGGCTCGACGAAGGCTGCGATGATCGGCTCGATCTCGCCGGGCTGTTCGGCCAATGCGCGCTTGAGCTGGGCGAGCCGCTGCGCGCTCATCTGGTCCATCCGGCGGCGGAACACCTCGTTGACGAGGTTCTCCTTGCTGCCGAAGTGGTAGTTCACCGCGGCGATGTTCACATCCGCCCGGCTGGTGACCTGGCGCAGCGACGTGCCCGCGAACCCGTGGGTCGCGAACAGTTCTTCGGCGGCGCCGAGGATCTTGTCCTTGGTGGAGAACTGGGCGGTGCTGGCCATGACGACGGGTGCTCGATCAAACGCTTGTTTGGATTCTGGGGGCCAAGCGCCTGACGCGTCAATGACCGGCGACCCGCCCGCGGCCGACGCAGTTGCAGCGGATACGTTAGAATTGCCGCAGCCATGTTGGCTAAACCCGCGTTTCGGCGCGGGTTTTTCCATGTAGACTCGGCCGTTCCGGAGTGGACGGCCCCATTCCAGACCGGAGAACACCAGATGGCGCTCGAGCGCACTCTTTCCATCGTCAAGCCCGATGCCGTTGCCAAGAACGTCATCGGCGAGATCTATTCCCGCTTCGAAAAGGCCGGCCTGAAGATCGTGGCCGCCAAGTACAAGCAGCTGACCCGTGAAGAGGCCGAAGGCTTCTACGCCGTGCACAAGGAGCGTCCGTTCTTCGGCGCGCTGGTCGAGTTCATGACCTCCGGCCCGGTGATGATCCAGGCCCTGGAAGGCGAGAACGCCGTGGCCGCGCACCGCGACCTGCTGGGCGCCACCAACCCGAAGGACGCCGCGCCGGGCACGATCCGCGCCGACTTCGCCGACTCCATCGACGCCAACGCTGCCCACGGTTCGGATTCGGTCGAGAATGCGCAGACCGAGATCGCGTACTTCTTCAAGAACGACGAAGTCGTTTCCCGCTGAGTGATGCCATCGTGACCGAGGTCGCCATCGACGCCACCGTCGCCAAGCAGAACCTGCTCGACCTCGACCGCGAGGGTATGGAGCGCTTTTTCGCCGAGACTCTCGGCGAAAAGCGCTTTCGTGCCCACCAGATCATGAAGTGGATCCACCACCGGTACGTCACCGACTTCAATGAGATGACCGACCTGGGCAAGGCGCTGCGCGCCAAGCTCGAGGCGCATGCCGAAGTCCTCGTGCCGCAGATCCAGTTCGAGAAGCCTTCCACCGACGGCACCCACAAGTGGCTGCTGGCGATGGACGGCAAGAACGCGATCGAGACCGTCTACATCCCCGACAAGTCGCGCGGCACGCTGTGCGTGTCCTCGCAGGTCGGCTGCGCGCTCAATTGCCAGTTCTGTTCCACCGCGACCCAGGGCTTCAACCGCAACCTGTCGACCGCCGAGATCATCGGTCAGGTCTGGGTGGCGGCCAGGCATCTTGGCAACGTGCCGCACAAGCAGCGCCGCCTGACCAATGTCGTGATGATGGGCATGGGCGAACCGCTGATGAATTTCGACAACGTCGTCCGCGCGATGAGCATCATGCGCGACGACCTGGGTTACGGCCTGGCGAACAAGCGCGTCACGCTGTCGACCGCCGGCATGGTGCCGATGATCGACAAGCTGGGCGAAGTCAGCGACGTGTCGCTGGCGGTGTCGCTGCACGCGGCCAACGACGCGCTGCGCACCGAGCTGGTGCCGCTGAACAAGAAGTACCCGATTGCCGAGCTGATGGAAGCTTGCGCGCGCTACGCGCAGCGCAAGCGTGGCGAGTCGATCACCTTCGAATACACGCTGATGAAGGACGTCAACGACCAGCCGCAGCACGCACGCGAACTGGCCCGTCTGATGCGCGATTTCGACAATCGTCTGCAGATGAAGGACGCGGCGAAGGTCAATCTGATCCCGTTCAACCCGTTCCCGGGCACGCGCTACGAGCGCCCGGACGACGCGACGATCCGCCGGTTCCAGAAGCTGCTCAATGAATCGGGCCGCATCGCACCGGTGCGCCGCACCCGCGGGGACGACATCGACGCGGCCTGCGGCCAGCTCAAGGGCCAGGTTGCCGATCGCACGCGTCGCCAGGCCGAACATCTCAAGCGTCTCGAAGCGCAGGGCGGTCCAGGTGTCGATGCGGCTGCCTGAGGCTGCCGTTTTCGTCGTTCTCCTGCTGGCAGTGGCCGGCTGTTCACGCCTCGATTTCGTCAAACCCAGCGGCAAGAGCAATTTCCGCCCGGATCAGCGCACCTACGAGACCCGCGGCAATGCGGAGTTCCGTCGCGGTGAGGCGGCGCGCGGCCAGCTGGGGCTCGCGTCGCGCGAGTTCGAAGCCGGCAATTTCGACGCCGCTGCCAAGGCCGCCCGGGACGCGTTGAAGGGTGAGGGCACGGCGGCCGACGCCAATACGCTGCTCGCGGTGATCGAAGACCGCCGCGGCCGCAGTGCCCAGGCCGGTGGCTACTACAAAGCCGCGGCCGAACGCGCGCCCGACCAGGGCGCCTACCTCAACAACTACGGCACCTGGCTGTGCCGCAACGGCCGGGCGACCGACGCGCTGGCGTATTTCGACGCTGCAGTGCGCGATCCGGCCTATGGCGATCCGTCCGGCGCGCTCGCCAATGCCGGCGCCTGTGCGATGAGCGCAGGCGATACGGCGCGGGTCGAACGCGACCTGCGCGCGTCGCTGGAGCTCGATCCGGAGAACGTCGTCGCCCTCGATGCGATGTCGCGCTACCTGATCTCCGAGCATCGTTACTTCGATGCGCGTGCTTTTTCGCAACGACGGCTTGCCGCCGCCCCCGCAACTACGGCAGCATTGCAACTTGCGGTGCAGATCGAGACCGCGCTCGGCGACACAGGGGCCGCCGACCGATACCAGCGACGCTTGCGGGCGGAGTTTCCGTCTGCTCCGAACCTACAGCCAAGGGAAACGAGTCCACCATGAGTTCTTCGAACCAGACCATGCCAGCGACTTCGCCTGGGGTCGGAGAACGTCTGCGCGATGCGCGCATGGAGGCCGGGCTGACGGTCGCCGATGTGGCCACCCGGCTGCGCATGCAGCTGCGGGTCATCGACGCGCTCGAAGCCGAGGACTGGGCCCGCCTCGGCGCGCCGGTGTTCATCCGTGGCCAGCTGCGCAGCTACCTGCGCCTGCTCAAACTGCCCGAATCGCTGGCCGACGGTGTGTCCGACGCCAATGTGCGTCCGCCTGAACTCACCCCGCGTACCTACACCCCGCCGATGCAGCGCATGCTCGACAAGGCCATGGGACGCGCGGTGTACGTGGTGATCACCGCGCTGATCGCGGTGCCGGTCTGGGTGGCGACGCGTTCGCATGTCGACAACAGCCGGCCGGTCGAGACTGCCTCGCTTGGTCTGGACGGTAATATCCAGACGCCCGCCGAAGCCTCGCGTCCTGCGCGTCCGACGCCGGTCACCGCTTCGCTCGGCGCGTTGCCCAAGCGTGCGCCGGCTGTGCCCGCCGCGACCGAATTCGATGCACAGGCAGGCGCAGGTCTCGTGATGCGCTTCAGCGGCGACAGCTGGATCGAGGTAATCGGTTCTGATGGCGCGCAGGTCGAGCAGGCACTCGTGCAGGCCGGCCAGGAACGCCGCTTCGAGGCGGGCACCGTCAGCCGCGTCAAGCTCGGCAATGCCACCGCAGTCGAAGTATCGAGCGGCGGCGACGTTCAGGATCTGTCCCGGTTCCAGCGGGCCAACGTGGCACGCTTTACGGTATCCTCCGACGGCGCGCTGGCGCCGGCTTCCGAGTAATTCCGGGCGACCGCGCCGGGTTCCGGACCACCGCATCGATGCGGGGTCCCGCGATCCTTCTTTCATCCGTTTGACCCGCCTTCGACAGCGGGCGTAGAGACCATATGGCGATTGACGAGTTGCTGGACGAACGCGAGCAGGGGGAGCGGGTCAAGGCCTGGCTTCGCGACAACGCTCTGGGACTGGTGGGTGGCCTGGTGGTCGGCGCCGCGCTCATCGGTGGCTGGCAGTACTGGAAGAACCGCACGCATACGCAGGCGGTCGAACAGCATTCGGCCTACCAGACCGCGCTGCTGGACATCCGCTCGGGCGAGTTCGACAAGGCCTCGCAGACCGTGGCCGGCCTGCCGGATACCGCGTACAGCGAACTGGCCGCGTTGCAGCTGGCCAAGGCGCAGGTCGACAAGGGCGATCGCGATGCCGCGATCGCAACGCTCGAATCCGTCAAGGGTACCGAGCCCGGCGTGGCTGCGGTGGTGAAGCAGCGTCTCGCGCGTCTGCTGACCGATGCCGGCCGCGGCGAAGACGCGGTCAAGCTGCTCGCCGATGCCGATGATGCGGTGTCGCTCGAAGCCCGCGGCGACGCGCATTTCGCGCTCAAGCAGAACGAACAGGCCCGCGCGGATTACGCGCAGGCCTTGCGCAAGCTCGACAGCGCCGCGCAACAGCGTGGTCTCGTCGAACTCAAGCTTTCCGAAGTCGGCGGCACGCCGGACGAACCCGAGGTTGAATCCTGATGACCCACCAGACCGCGCGTGGCGCGTCTTCCCATGCGCCGAACCGCCTCGTGCGCATCGCCGCGATCGCGCTCTGCGTGATGACCGTGACCGGCTGCAGCACCGTGCGCGGCTGGTTCGGCAACAGCGAGAAGGCCAACGCCAAGGCGCTGTCCGAGCCCGCGCCGCTGACCGACATCACCGAAACGCTGAGCGTGTCGCGTTTGTGGTCGGCCAACGCAGGCAAGGGCGAAGACCGCCTGGGCGTGCGCCAGTCGCCGGCCGTCGCCGATGGCCGCGTCTATCTCGCCGCGATCAAGGGCGGCGTGCGCGCGTTCGATCTGCAGACCGGTGCCTCGGTGTGGCGCTACGACTCGGACCTGCGCCTGAGCGGCGGCCCCGGCGTCGGTGAGGGCCTGGTCGTGGCTGGCAGCCTCGACGGCGAAGTGGTCGCGCTCGATGCGGCCACCGGCGCGGAGCGCTGGACCGCCAAGGTCTCCAACGAAGTCATCGCTGCGCCCGCGATCGGGCAGGGCGTCGTGCTGGTGCGTTCCAACGACGGCCGCGTGACCGCGTTCGACGTCGCCAGCGGCGAGCGTCGCTGGTTCTGGGTGCGCGAGCTGCCGTCGCTGACCGTGCGCGGCAACGACGCGCCGGTGCTCGGCCCTGGCTTCGTGTTCGTCGGCAACGACGACGGCACCATCGCCGCGCTGTCGCTGTCCGACGGTCGCACGCTATGGGAGCAGGCCGTGGCCCAGCCCGACGGTCGCACCGAACTCGAGCGCATGTCCGACGTCGACGGCACCCCGGTGCTCGATGACGCCGTGCTGTTCGCCAGCAGCTATCGTCACCGCACGATGGCGCTGGAAGGCCCGAGCGGCCGTCCGCTGTGGGTCAGCGAGCACGGTGGTGCGAACCGTCCGGGTCTGTCGCCGCAGCGCGTGGTCGTGACCGATTCCAACGGCACCGTCTGGGCGCTCGACAAGTTCAGCGGCACCGCCGCGTGGCAGCAGCCGGCGCTCGCGCGTCGCAACCTGACCGGCGCGGCGATCCAGGGCGACTACGCCGTGGTCGGTGACCTCGACGGCTATCTGCACTGGATGCGTCTCGACGACGGCGAATTCGTCGCCCGCGAGCGCGCCGGCCGTGACCCGATCCGCGGCGCGCTGGTCGTCGCCGACGGTGTGCTGGTGGTCCAGAACGTCGACGGCAACGTGACCGCCTGGCGCTTGGCGCAGTAGGGCGTGTCATCAATCCCCGCACACGTCGCGCCGCTTCTGCGCGTGTCCGGGGCAAGGAAGAGCGAGGAAGTGGACGTCCGTCCACGCCCGAGCGATGAAGCCGGCCCGGGCGCGCGCAGGAGCGGCCCTCCGGGTTGGGCCTGGAGCGGCGCCAGCCGGCACCGCGCGTCTTGACCTGACGGCCAGTCAGGCACTGCGCCGCGCGACACCACCTGACGCCGCTCCAGACCCCAACGCGACATGCGCGGGGATCGATGACACGCCCTGTCCTGCCGCAAGTGCGACAATGACGGCCCCGGGCAGCCACCTGCCCGGGGCCGTGTGCTTCCGGGCCATGCCCGCGCGACACGCAAGACCCATTCGAACGGAATCCGCCCCATGCTTCCCCTCGTCGCCCTCGTGGGCCGCCCCAACGTCGGCAAATCGACGCTGTTCAACGCGCTGACCCGCACCCGCGACGCGCTCGTCCATGACGAGCCGGGCGTGACCCGTGACCGTCATTACGGCGTGTGCCGGCTCAATCCCGACGTGCCGTTCGCGCTGGTCGACACCGGCGGCATCGCCGGCGAGAACATCCATCTCGAACACGAAGGCCTCGCCGGACCGACCGCGAAGCAGTCGCGCGCCGCCGCGGCCGAAGCCGATCTCGTGCTGTTCGTCGTCGATGGCCGCGAAGGCGCCTCGGCGCTCGACGACGAGATCCTGCGCTGGCTGCGCAAGATCGACAAACCCACGTTCCTGGTCATCAACAAGACCGACGGACTCGATGCGCGCGCAGCCGAGGCCGACTTCTCGCGCTACGGGTTCTCCGACACGCACGCGATCTCGTCGGCGCACCGCCACGGCATCGACGAGCTGGTCGACGAGATTCTCGAAAAGCTGCCGGAAGTGGGCCAGTCCGAACAGCTCGACAGCGATCCCGAACGCGTCCGCGTGACTTTCGTCGGCCGCCCGAATGTGGGCAAGTCGACGCTGGTCAACCGCATCCTCGGTGAGGAGCGGATGATCGCCTCCGAGGTCGCCGGTACGACGCGCGATTCGATCGAGGTCGATCTGGAACGCGACGGTCGCAAGTACCGTCTGGTCGACACTGCCGGCATCCGTCGCAAGTCGAAGGTGGACGAGGCGGTCGAGACGTTCTCCATCATCAAGACGCTGCAGGCGATCGAGCATTCGCAGGTGTCGGTGGTGATGATCGACGCCAGCGAAGGCGTGACCGACCAGGACGCCAGCGTGCTGGGTGCGGTGCTCGATTCGGGCCGCGCGCTCGTCGTCGCGGTCAACAAGTGGGACGGCCTCACCGACTACCAGCGCGATCAGACCGAAGCGCTGCTGTCGCGCAAGCTGGCATTCGTGCCCTGGGCCGAAGCGGTGCGCATCAGTGCCAAGCACGGCTCGGGCCTGCGCGAACTGTTCCAGGCGATCCACCGTGCGCATGCGTCGGCCAACTACAAGTTCGGCACCTCGGAAGTCACCAAGGCGCTCGAGATCGCCTACGAGACCAATCCGCCGCCGGTCGTGCGCGGCCACGCGCCGAAGCTGCGCTATGCGCATCCGGGCGGCGAGAATCCGCCGACGATCATCGTCCACGGCAACCGTCTGCGGACGCTGCCCGACAGCTACAAGCGCTACCTGGAGAATTTCTTCCGCAAGCGCTTCAAGCTGGTCGGCACGCCGGTGCGCTTCCTGTTCCGCGAGGGCGACAACCCCTACAAGGACAAGAAGAATGTGCTCAATGACCGCCAGCTGGCGAAGAAGAAGCGGCTGATCCGGCACGTCAAGCGCAAGTGATCCCGTCGCCGTTCCGCGACACGCTGACCGTCGGCCTGCTGGCTGGCGGCCGCGCGACGCGGCTGGGCGGCCTGGACAAGGCCTGGCTGCTGCGCGATGGCGTGTCGCAGGTCGAACGACTCCGCGAGCGTTTCGCCGCGCATGCGTCGCGCGTGCTGGTCAGTGCGAATTGCGACCTGCCGCGTTACGCGCACGCGCGCATCGAGGCAATCCCCGACCGACATCCCGACACTGGTCCGTTGTCCGGTCTCGACGCGCTCGCAGCGGCGACCACGACGCCGTGGCTGTTCACGCTGCCGGTGGATGCGCTGCACGTCGATGCGTCGGTGCTGGCGCGACTGGTCGATGCAGCCGGCGACACCGGCGCGAGCGCGGAGGACGACGACGGGCTGCAGCCCCTGGTCGCGCTGTGGCCGGTGGCCGCATTGCGCGTGGCCGCTGCCGGCGCGTTGACCGGCGACGACTTCTCCGTGCGCGGTCTGCAGCGCGCACTCGGCATGTGCACGCTGCGCTTCGCGCAGGTGCGCTTCGGCAACCTCAACACGCCCGACGATCTGGTCCGGGCCGGAGTCACCCATGACTGAGCCCACATTCCCGTTCCGCGTGTCCTTCGTCGAGGCCTGCGCGATCGTCGATGCCGTCGCAGCCGAGCGTCGTCTGCAGCCGCAGACGGTCTCGCTGTCGCGCGCGCATGGCCATGTGCTGGCGCGCGATGTCGTCGCGACGCTGCCGCAGCCGCCGTTCGACAACTCTGCGATGGACGGCTTCGCGCTGCGTCATGCCGATCTCGCGACTGATGGCGCGACGACGCGGTTGCGCCTCACCGGCGAGCAGTTCGCCGGCCCCGATGCAGCACTGACGGTCGAGGCGGGCAGCTGCGTGCGCATCACCACCGGCGCGCCGCTGCCGGCTGGCGCCGACACGGTGGTGATGAAGGAGAACACCGACCTCGATGGCGAGGACGTCGTCGTGCGCATCGCACCGCGCCTCGGCCAGCACGTGCGCCGCGCCGGTGAGGATTCGAATATCGGCGATCTGTTGCTGCAGGCAGGCGACATGCTGACGCCGGCGCGCATCGGTCTCGCTGCCTCGCAAGGGCTCGCGCAGCTCGACGTCGTGCGTCGTCCGACCGTCGCGGTGTTCGCCACCGGCGACGAACTCGTCGAGCCCGGCATGTCGCTCGGTCCCGGGCAGATCTACAACTCCAACCGCGACCAGCTGATGGCGCTGTTGCGCGCCGAAGGTCTGGAACCGGTCGCGTTTCCGACGCTGCCCGACGACGCTGCACAGGTGACGTCCGCGCTGCGCCATGCCGGCGAAGCCTTCGACCTCGTGCTGACCTGCGGCGGCGTGTCTGCCGGCGAGAAGGATCTGCTGCCCGAGCTGCTGCAGCGCCGAGGCCGCGTGCGGGTGTGGAAGGTCATGATGAAACCCGGCATGCCGCTGCTGCTGGCCGAAGGCGACACGCTCGGTCCCGCGCTGTTCCTGTGCCTGCCGGGCAATCCGGTGTCGGTACTCGCGACCTGGCTCGCGCTCGGGCGTCGTCTCGTCGACGGTCTGCAGGGCAGGGCGCCGCGAGCATTGCGCCGCGCGCGACTGGCGTCGGACTGGACCAAGACCCACGAACGCCTCGAACTGCTGCGCGGCCGCTGGTGGATCGACGACGACGGGATCTCGTGGGTCGAGCCGAATCCCGCGGACGGTTCGCACCGCATGCAGGCCGCTGCGGATTCGGACGCGCTGATCGTGCTCGATGCGGGACCGCGCGATTACGCGAGCGGCACGCCGGTGGATGTGTTGCCGTACTGACAGCTGCGCTGTCGGGGCCGCGGGACTCGCGGGCGCCTGGGCGCCCTGATGCATGAGGCCAGTCCGGCGTCTGCATGCTGCAGAACCTGGGCACCTCTCACTCCGGGAGAGGTCGACGCGCAAAGCGCGTCGGGTGAGGGTTGGGGCTCTACAGGAAAGCATTCAAAAGCGCCCTCATCCGCCTTCCGGGCACCTTCCCTCAAAGGGGGAGGGAAGCACACAGTCCGCGAGCGTCGGCCGGATGCTGCTGATCGAACCGCAGCGTTCCCCGCGCATCGCCCGCGTCCGCGCGATAATCGCGCCATGGCCATCCAGGAACTCTCGCCGGCGCAGGCCCGGCAACGCCAGCAGCAGGGCGTGCGCCTGATCGACGTGCGCGATGCCCACGAGCGCGTGACCGGCATGGCCGAAGGCGCGGACGGCGTCGATCGCGCGACGCTCGAAGCCGCGCCGCTGGCGCATGCGCCGGATCTGCAGGCACCGCTGCTGCTGATCTGCCAGAGCGGTCGACGCTCGATGCAGGCGGCCGAAACGCTGGCCGCGCTCGGCTACACGGACATCGCATCCGTCGCCGGTGGCACCAGCGCCTGGCAGGCCGACGGACTGCCCACCGTGCTGCCGGACGGCGATGTCGATCTCGATTTCCACGAGCGCTATTCGCGGCATCTCAAGCTTCCAGAGATCGGTCTCGCCGGCCAACAGCGGCTGGCCGAGGCGACCGTGCTGGTGATCGGTGCCGGTGGTCTCGGGTCGCCGGCGGCGTATTACCTCGCTGCGGCCGGCGTCGGCACGCTGCGGATTGCTGACGACGATGTCGTCGACCGCAGCAATCTGCAGCGGCAGATCCTGCACGCGGAAGACCGCATCGGTCAGCCGAAAGTGCAATCGGCAGCGACGACACTCGGCGCGCTCAATCCACGCACGCGTATCGAAGCCATCGCCGAACGCGTGACAAGTGACAACGTCGATCGCCTGCTTGGCGGCGTCGATCTGGTGCTCGACGGCGCCGACAATTTCCCGGTGCGCTATCTGCTCAACGATGCCTGTGTGCTGCACGGTGTGCCGCTGGTCTACGGCGCGGTGCATCGCTTCGACGGACAGGTCAGCGTTTTCGACGCCGGTCGTCGACGCGGCGCATGTCCCTGTTATCGCTGCCTGTTTCCCGAACCGCCGCCGGCCGAAGCCGCGCCGAACTGTTCGGAAGTCGGTGTGCTCGGCGTGCTGCCGGGTGTGGTCGGCCTGTTGCAGGCGACCGAAGCGTTGAAGCTGCTGCTTGGTATCGGTGCGCCACTGGCCGGGCGTCTGCTGCAGTTCGACGCGCTGCGCATGCAGTTCCGCGAGACGCGACTGTCGCCCGATCCCGACTGTCCGGTCTGCGCACCGGGCCGCGCGTTCCCCGGCTACATCGACTACGCGGCGTTTTGCGCCGGCTGATCGCGCAAGCGGACCTGCTCTTCACGCGCGGCTGGGGCACGATGGCGGCCACCGCGTGTCCCGCGCGGACTGGATGACCCGATGCGATCGATGCGCTGCCTGTTGCTGCTCGCCTGCCTGCTGCTGTCCGCGCCGTTCACGGCGCTGGCGGCCGATCCCTGTCCGCTGCTGCGTGCGCAGGTCGCATCGCCTGATCCTGCGACCCGGCTCGCCGCCGCTGCGTGCGAGGAACATCTGCTCTGGCACCGGCCTTTCATCGATGTCGAAGGCCGCTATGCCGGTTCGACCGTGCGCGAGGCCGAGACCGCACTGCTGACCAATGGCGAGCAGGCCTGGCGCCGCGTCGCCGGTTACTGGCGCGGCGCCGACCAGCTGTCCCAACTCCAGCATCGGCCCGGCGCCTATGACTGCATGTTCGCGCCGACGAGCACTCAGCCGTCTCCGGCCTGTCGCAGTTTTCTCGTCGACGTGCCGTGGTCGGCGGCGTTCGTGTCCTGGGTCGCACGGCGCGCGACGCTGCCGGGCTTCAGCGGATCACCGAGCCATGTCGACTACGTGCGCAACGCCTATCGAAGCCCGGAGACCAACGCCTATCGCGTCGCCGATCCGGTGACGTCGCGCCCCGCGCGAGGCGACATGCTGTGTTACGTGCGCGCGGCGAATCGCGTGTTCGGTTTCGCCGGTCTCGCGACGCTGCTCAGCAGCGAGGACGGCGGGCTCGGCATGCATTGCGACATTGTCGTCGGTGCCGAGGGCGGGCAGGCGCAGCTGGTCGGTGGCAACGTGCTCGATGGCGTGACGATGCGGCTGATGCCGCTGACCGCCGGCGGACAATTCGCCGCACTGGCGCAGCGCGGTTTGGACGATCTGCCGTGCAGCCCGGATGCGCCACAGGCCTGCAATGCGAACCGGCAGGACTGGGCGGTGCTGTTGCAGTTGCGACCGGCCAACGAGCTTGCCGTGCTGTCGCCGTCGCCCGGGCTGTACGTTGCGCCGCCGCCGATGCCGGCCGTGCCGGATGTGCTGCAGCCGGGCCAGTCGACGCCGCGTCCGCAAACTGCGCCGTGTTGTGTCGAGTGCAGCGTGGGCGATGGCTTGCCGCGGTGCCCTGGGGTTTGAGGTTCGCGCATCCCGGCGCAGCCCTGTAGGTACGCGCTCCTGCAGAAAAGAAAGGCCCGCATGTGCGGGCCTTTCTCGTTCAGATCATGCTGGTTTCATCGCTACCGCTGCTTCAGCACGTCATGCAGCAGCCCGCCGTGCTTCGGCGGACCAGGCTCAGGCCGCCTTCTTCGCCGCCAACTGCCGCAGCACGTAGTGCAGCAGACCACCATGACGGAAGTACTCAATTTCCTTCGGCGTCAGCAGCAGCACGTCGACTTCGAAACGGATCTCGGTGCCGTCCGCGCGCTTGGCGACGATCTGCGCGGTCTTCGACTTGCCGTTGGCGAGGCCGGTGAGTTCCACGGTCTCCGACCCATCGAGGCCCAGGCTCTGCGCGTTGTCGCCGTTGCGGAAGCTGCACGGCAGCACGCCCATGCCGACGAGGTTGGAGCGGTGGATGCGCTCGAAGCTCTCGGCAATCACGGCTTTCACGCCCAGCAGGTTGGTGCCCTTGGCCGCCCAGTCGCGCGACGACCCCGTGCCGTACTCCTTGCCCGCGAACACCACCAGCGGCACGCCTGCGGCCTTGTACTTCTGCGCCGCGTCGTAGATCGACAGCTTCTCCGGCTCGCCATCGCCGAAGTACAGCGTATTGCCGCCTTCCTCGCCGCCGAAGAACAGGTTCTTGATGCGGATGTTGGCGAAGGTGCCGCGCACCATGACGTCGTCGTTGCCGCGGCGCGAGCCGTAGCTGTTGAAGTCGGTCGGCTGCACGCCGCGTTCCTGCAGGAAACGGCCCGCGGGGGAATCGCCCTTGATGTTGCCGGCCGGGGAGATGTGGTCGGTGGTGATGGAGTCGCCGAACAGGCCCATGATCCGCGCGCCGTGGATGTCGTCGATGCTGCCGACGTCCATGGTCATGCCGTCGAAGTAGGGCGGATTCTTGATGTAGGTCGACGCTTCGTCCCACTCGTAGAGATCGCCGTCGGGCGATTCGATCGTGTTCCAGCGCGTGTCGCCCTTGAACACGTCGGCGTAGTTCTTGGCGAACATCTCCGGCCCGATCGTCTTCGCGATGAAGTCGCCGATCTCCTTGTTGGTCGGCCAGATGTCGCGCAGGTAGACGGGGTTACCGTCCTGGTCCTTGCCCAGCGGATCGTCGGTCAGATCGATGTCGACGGTGCCGGCGATCGCATAGGCGACGACCAGTGGCGGCGAGGCGAGATAGTTCATCTTCACTTCACCGTGGATGCGGCCTTCGAAATTGCGGTTGCCCGACAGCACGGCGGCGACCGCGAGATCGTTCTCGGCGATGCCCTTCGACACCGCGTCCGGCAGCGGGCCGGAGTTGCCGATGCAGGTCGTGCAGCCGTAGCCCACGACGTAGAAGCCGAGCTTCTCCAGATCGTCGAGCGCGCCCGCCTTTTCGAGGTAATCGGTCACTACCAGCGAGCCCGGCCCGAGCGAGGTCTTGACCCACGGCGCGGCCTTCAGGCCCTTGGCCGCCGCGTTGCGCGCGAGCAGGCCGGCGCCGAGCATCACCGCCGGGTTCGAGGTGTTGGTGCAGGACGTGATCGCGGCGATGACCACCGAGCCGTCCGTCAATTCGTGCTCGCCGTCATCGAGCGTGATCTTCGACACCGGGCGTGCGGCGAGGCGTTCGGCCTGCGGCTGTCCGCCGCCTTCCTTCTCGAAACGATCGACCTGCGGATCTTCCGCGCTCGCCTTGTTGCGCTTGGCGACCAGCGGACCGACGTTGTCGCGGAAATTCTGCTGCACCTTCTCCAGCAGCACGCGGTCCTGCGGACGCTTCGGACCGGCCAGCGACGGGCGTACGTCGGCCATGTCGAGTTCGAGCACGCTGCTGTACTCGGCTTCCGGCGCACCGGGTTCGTGCCACAGCTGCTGCGCCTTTGCGTAGGCCTCGACCAGTGCGATCTGCTCTTCGCTGCGGCCCGACAGACGCAGGTAGTTCAGCGATTCCTGGTCGATCGGGAAGATGCCGCAGGTCGCGCCATACTCGGGCGCCATATTGCCGATCGTCGCGCGATCGGCGAGTGGCAGATGCTGCAGGCCTTCGCCGAAGAACTCGACGAACTTGCCGACGACGCCATGCTTGCGCAGCGTCTCGGTGACGGTCAGCACGAGGTCGGTCGCGGTCGCGCCTTCCGGCATGCGGCCCGTCAACTTGAAGCCGACGACCTGCGGAATCAGCATCGACGACGGCTGGCCAAGCATCGCAGCCTCGGCTTCGATACCGCCGACGCCCCAGCCGAGCACGCCGATGCCGTTGATCATCGTGGTGTGCGAATCGGTGCCGAACACGGTGTCCGGATACGCCCACTGCACGCCGTCATCGCGCTCGGCGGTCATTACCACGCGTGCGAGATGCTCGAGGTTCACCTGGTGGACGATGCCGGTGTTGGGCGGCACGACCTTGAAGTTGTCGAAGGCCTTCTGGCCCCAGCGCAGGAAGCCGTAGCGTTCCTTGTTGCGCTGGAACTCGATCTTGCCGTTGAGATCCAGCGCATCCGGGCGGCCGAACACGTCGACCTGCACGGAGTGGTCGATCACCAGTTCCGACGGGATCAGCGGATTGATCTGCTCCGGGCGACCGCCGAGGCGCACAACGGCATCACGCATCGCGGCGAGATCGACGACGCAGGGCACGCCGGTGAAATCCTGCAGCACGACGCGCGCCGGCATGAAGGCGATCTCGGTATCCGGTTCGGCCTTCGGGTCCCACTTCGCCACGGCCTCGATGTGGTGCGCGGCGACGGTCTCGCCGTCCTCATGGCGCAGCAGGTTCTCGAGCAGGATCTTCATCGAATAGGGCAGGCGGGCGATGTCGAACTGCTTGCCCAGCGCCGGGAGGCTGGAATAGGCGTAACGGCGGCCGCCGACGTCGAGGTCGGCGCGCGTGGAAAAGGTATCGGTCATGCGGTAGCTCCTGTCGCGGGTTGCTGGCGGTGACGCGGTCGGACCGGTCGTGGCGGGCATGCGTGGATGCGCAGGCATCCGGGTTGCTGCGGGGTGATGCAAAGCGACGCCCGGTCGATGCGCGTCACCGCTTCGAGGCGGCCAGTGTAGGCAGGCCGGCGTGGCGGACATGTCATCAGTCGGGCGCGCCTCACGGTTTCTGCCACGTGCTCTTGAGCATCTGCAGGAACCGCTCGGCGGCGGGCGAGAGCATCGCGCCACGCCTGCGCACGATGCCGATCGTACGTGACACCACGGGGGGCGCGATCTCGCGGGTCACCAGAATGGAGTGTTCCTGCTGCGGCGTGGCCATCCGTGGCAGCACCGAAATGCCGACGCCCGCTTCGACCAGGCCGAGCGAGGTCGACAGGTGCGTCACCTCGTAGAACCAGCTGAGCTTGAGGTTCTCGCGGGCGAGCGCGCCGTCGAGCAGGGTGCGGTTGCCGCTGGTGCGATGCACGGTGATCAGCGGGTGCTGGGCGATGTCGCTCCAGGTCACGCGGCGCTTGGTCGCCAGCGGATGATCACGGCGGCAGGCGAGCACGAAGGGGTCCTCGACAAGCGAGTCGAATTCCAGCTCGGGATCGGACGCGCCCATGAAGTTGATGCCGAACTCCACCTCGCCGCGTTCGACCGCCTGCAGGCCTTCGGTGGCCGGGATGTCGAGGATGCGGAAGCGGACGCTGGGATGGTCTTCGTGGAAGCGCGCGATGACGCTCGGCAGGAAGTAGAACGCCGCCGTCGGCAGGCAGGCGATCGTGACCTGGCTGCCACGGCCGTCATCGACGCCGCGCGAGGCGAACAGCGAGCCGTCGAACTCTTCGATCATCCGGCGCACCAGCGGCAACAGGTTCTGCCCGACAGCCGTCGGCGCAACGCTGCGTGTGGTGCGTTCCAGCAGAGGCGCGCCCACCGCGCTCTCCAATTTCTGAATGCGTCGGCTCAGCGCCGGCTGCGAGACATGCAGGGCCTCGGCAGCGCGATGGAAGCTGCGGGTCTCGGCCACGAGCAGGAAAGCTCGCAGGTCGAGGATTTCGCAATTGATGCTCATAACGTATCAATTCTCCTGAAATCAGCATTTCACAGATCAATTCCGGCCATGCCAGTATCGCAACGAATCGATCAATTGATTCGATATTCATATCAATCTGCGACCCTCATGTCCAACGATCTCTACAGCGTTCCCTGTGTCCTGATGCGTGGCGGCAGCTCGAAAGGGCCGTTCTTCCGCGCGTCGGACCTGCCGGCGGATCCCGCCGAGCGGGATCGCCTGCTGCTGGAGGTCATGGGCGCGGGGCATCCGCTGCAGATCGACGGCATCGGCGGCGGCAACGCGCTGTCGAGCAAGGTCGCCATCGTCGGCCCGCCGACCCGCGCCGATGCCGACATCGACTACCTGTTCGCCCAGGTGCGCCTCGATCGCCAACTGGTCGACACCACACCCAACTGCGGCAACATGCTGGCTGCAGTGGGCCCGTTCGCGATCGAGTCGGGCATGGTCGCCGCGGGCGATCCCCGGACCGAGGTGCGCATCCACAACGTCAATACCGGCAAGGTGATCCTGGCCACCGTGGAGACCCCGCAGGGCCGTGTGCACTACCGCGGCGAGACCGCGATCGCCGGCGCCCCGGGCACCGCGGCGCCGATCTCGCTGGCCTTCCTCGACGCCGCCGGCGCCCGGACTGGCAAACTGTTGCCCACCGGCGAAGCCAGCGAATGGATCGATGGCGTCGAGGTGAGCTGCGTCGACTGCGCGATGCCGATGGTGATGCTCGAGGGTGCGGCCCTGGGCGTGACCGGTTCGGAATCGGTGGCCGAACTCAACGCGAACACCGCGATGCTGGCCCGTCTGGAACGGATCCGCATCGAGGCCGGGCGCAGGATGGGGATCGCCGATGCGGGCGATCGCGTCATTCCCAAGCCCGTGCTGCTGCTGCCGCCCCGGGCGGGCGGCGCGCTGCAGGTGCGCTATTTCATGCCCCACCAGTGCCACAGCGCGCTGGCGATCACCGGCGCGGTCGGCATCTCGACCGCGTGCGTCACCGACGGGACGGTGGCGCAGCGAATGGCCGGCAGCCTCTCGCTGCCTGGCAGCGTGCGACTGGAACACCCGAGCGGTTGCCTGGATGTGGCACTGCACAGACCCGCAATGGATGCCCCGATCGTCGCCAGCGTCGTGCGGACCGCACGGCGACTGTTCGAGGGCCGCGTCTTCGCCAGCACGGATCCGCGGCGCAGCGCAGCAGCGCCATGGAGTTCGGCTGCGTGAACTGAAAAAACCGGGCGTCCGCCCGGTCCAAAGCCATCAACATCCTGGGAGGGATCGATGTACAAGCGTCTCATCACCGCCGTGCTCGCGGCGGCCATCGTGTGTGCTGCCGGTTGCAGCGGCAGCCGCGGGTCCGCTGAGGGCGAGTCGGTACGCATCAGCGTCGGCTCGTACAACCTCAACAACCTGCCGTTCTTCATCGCCGATGCCAACGGCTACTTCGAAGACGTGGGCCTGAACGTCCAGACCGAGAACTTCGCCCAGGGCGGTTCCAAGGTGCTGCAGGCGCTGGTCGCCGGCTCCACCGACGTCGCGGTCGGCTTCTACGACCACACCATCCAGATGCAGGCCAAGCAGAAGGACGTCGTGGCGTTCGTGCTGCTGTCGCGCAACTCCGGACTGGTGCTGGCAGGTCGTCCCGACAGCACGTTCGATCCGGCCAATCCGGCGTCGATCCGCGGCATGAAGGTCGGCATCACCGCGCCAGGCTCGTCGTCGGACTTCTTCGTCCGCCATTACCTCGCGCGCAACAACATTCCGGTCGACGAGATCTCGATCATCGGCGTGGGCTCGGGCGCGGCCGCGGTCGCGGCGCTGCAGCAGGACAAGATCGACCTGCTGGTGAACTACGACCCGGCCGGCACGCTGCTCGTCGAACGTGGCGTCGGCAAGATCCTCATCGATGCGCGCAGCGACGAAGGTGCGCGCGAGGTCTACGGCGGCATCTATCCGACGTCGGTCATGTACGCGCAGCAGGCGTTCCTCGACAAGCGCCCCGAAGCGGTGGAGAAGATCGTCCGCGCCGAACGCATGGCGCTGGAGTTCATCGCCGATCACACCTCGGCCGAAGTCGTGGCCGCACTGCCGGACAAATACATCTCCGGCGACCGCGAAACCTATGCCAAGGCGGTCGAACAGGCGCGCGCGATCTTCACCCGCGACGGCCGTTTCGAGCCGAAGGATCTGGAAACGCCGCTGCTCGTGCTGCGCGAGTTCAACACCGATGTCGCCAATGCCGATATCGATCTCGAGAAGACCTACACCAACGTATTCGTCGACCGCGTTGCCGCGGACGCGAAGCAGTAAGGAGGTTCCATGGCTGTCGCCAGTGTTGCCCGCATCCGGGATGAAGTCCCGATGCCGACCCCGTCGCGTTCGATGGTGTCGGTCGACAACGTCACGATGTCCTTCGGTGATTTCACCGCGGTGCGCGACGTCAATATCGAAGTCGCCGACGGCGAATTCGTCGCCATCGTCGGACCCACCGGCTGCGGCAAGAGCACCATTCTCAATGCCGTTGCCGGCCTGCTGAACCCGACCAAGGGCGGCATCCGCATCGACGACACGCCGGTCAATGGCGTGCAGGAATCGGTGGGCTATCTGTTCCAGCAGGACGCGCTGCTGCCGTGGAAGACGGCGTTCCAGAACGTCGAACTCGGCTTGCGGTTCCGGGGCGTCGACACGAAAGAACGCGAGCAGCGGGCGAACGCCTGGCTGGCGAAGGTCGGCCTCAAGGGCTTCGAACACCGCTATCCGCACCAGCTCTCGGGCGGCCAGCGCAAGCGCGTGCAGATGGCGCAGGCGCTGATCGTCGAGCCGAAGGTGATGCTGATGGACGAGCCGTTCTCGGCGCTCGACATCCACACCCGGCATCTGATGCAGAACGAACTGCTGCGGCTGTGGCAGGAAGACCGCCGCGCGGTGATGTTGATCACCCACGATCTCGAAGAGGCGATCGCGCTCGGCGACCGTGTCGTCGTGCTGTCCTCCGGCCCATCGAGCCGGGTGGTCGAAAGTTTCCAGGTGGATCTCGAGCGGCCGCGCAACGTGGCGGAAATCAAGCTCGACCAGCGGTTCACCGACCTCTATCGCGATATCTGGGCCTGCCTGCGCGGCGAAGTGGAGAAGAGCTATGCACGCCAAGACTGACCGCGCCATCCAGATCATGCTCGTCGTCGGTGTCTTCGGCGGCTGGCAGGCCGGTGTATCGGCCGGCCTCATCGATCCGTTCTTCTTCCCGGCGCCGTGGGACATCGTCCGGCAGATGGTCACGTGGTTGATGGACACCAGTTTCTACAACCATGTCTCCATCACCCTGACCGAAACGGTGCTGGGTTACGTGATCGGTACCGTGCTCGGCGTCACCGGCGGTGTATGGCTCGGCCTGAGCCCGCGGTCGGCGCGGATCCTCGATCCCTTCATCAAGGGTTTCAACGCGATTCCGCGCGTGGTGCTGGCACCGATCTTCGTGTTGTGGCTGGGCCTGGGCCTGTGGTCGAAGGTCGCGCTGGCGGTGACCCTGGTGTTCTTCATCACGTTCTTCAACGCGATGCAGGGCGTGCGCGAGGTGAACCCGGTGGTGCTGGCGAATGCACGCATCCTCGGCGCGAACCGTCGTGACCTGCTGCGCCATGTGTACTTCCCGGCAGCCGCGAGCTGGATCCTGTCCTCGCTGCGCACTTCGGTGGGCTTCGCGGTGGTCGGCGCGATCATCGGCGAGTACCTCGGCGCGTCCGCGGGTCTGGGCTATCTGATTGCGCAGGCGGAAGGCAACTTCAATGCGGTCGGTGTGTTCGCCGGCATCATCATCCTGGCGGGCTTCGTGCTGATCATCGATTTCTTCCTCGACATCGCCGAGAACCGCCTGATCACCTGGCGTCCCAACGCCTCGCGCGAAGCCACGAGCTGACCGCCGACGTCCCGGCGCGCGCTGCGCCGGGACGTTTTCGACACCCGTTCCCCACGTCCGGGTGCGCTTCTGCGCCGGTGCCACCTCGTCGGCACCGGCGCCTTCCTTACGAATGTCTGCCCGTCGCCTTGCGGCGGGCCTGTCTGCGGCCGCCTGTACCGAGGGCGTGCCGTGTCCGGAGATCGCACGATGCGCATGTCGTTCCGCCCCCGTCCCAATGCACTGGCCGTCGGCCTGCTGCTGGCCTCGTCCACCGCCTTCGCGCAGACCGCGCCGGGCGAACTGGAAGCGCTGGTCCGCCAGCAGGCCGAACAGATCCGCCAGCTCGAAGCGCGCCTGTCCGTGCTCGAAACCGGCACGCTGCCGGTCGCCGCCCAGGCACCGGCCGCGCCTGCCGCCGATCCCGCGCTCGTCGAGCGCATCGCCAAGATTGAAGCCGCGCAGGCCAAGGCGCCGGCGGTCAGCTGGTCCAAGGGCGCGCCGCAATTCACCAGCAGCGACGGCCAGACCACGTTCCGGCCACGCGGCCGCGTCTTCGTCGACACCTCCAGCACCCGCGGCTCGGACTTCGACGCGCGCAACATCACCGGCACCGAGATCCGCTCGGTACGTCTCGGCTTCGAAGGCAGCTACGGCAATCTCGGGTATGCGGTCGAAGGCGATTTCGCCGACAACGGCGTGGCCTGGAAGTCGGCCTACGTGACCCTCGGCCACACGCTGTTCGGGCGCGAGGCGGAACTCACCGTCGGCAACCGGCTCAACGACCGCGGCATCGACGGCTCCAGCGGCACCGGCAATACGCCGTTCCAGGACCGCAACGTGGTCGGCACCCTGATCGTGCCGCAGCGCGGCCTGTTCGGCGTCGGCCTGACCCAGCGCATCTACGGCGACAGCTGGCATGGCAGCCTGTCGGTCGCCGGCAATGACCTCAACAACGTCGGCGACAGCAACGACTCGATGACCGTCGCCGGTCGCGCGCACTGGAATCCGGTGAAGGGCGAGGGCGGCCTGCTGCATCTCGGCGCCTGGGGCTTCTATGAGGATATCGCGCCCAACAGCACCGGCGTGTTCCGCAGCTCGGCGATCTCCGGCCATCTCAACGACCTGGTGAAGATCGCGCCCGGCACGCTCAATGGTGCCACCCACGGCCACGGTTACGGCGTCGAACTGCTCGGCGTGCGCGGCCCGTTCTGGGGCTATGGCGAATGGGGCACGCGCGAGGTCTCGGGGCTCGGTGGCAGTGGGCGCTACGGGGTGACCCACGACGCCTGGGCGCTCTCGGCAGGCTGGTTCCTGTCCGGCGCGAGCCCGTCGTACGCAACGAAGACCGGCACCTGGAGCCGGGTCAAGATCGCACGTCCGGTCACTGCGGGCGGCCCGGGCGCATGGGAACTCAAAGCGCGTTACGAGAACGCCGATTACGCCGAACTGCCCACCGGCGGCACCGGCGATGCGCTGACCGTCGGCGTGAACTGGTATCTCAACGATTTCAGCCGGGTCATGCTCGACGCGATCCGCTGGAAGACCGACAACCGCAGCGGCGCCTACCAGGGTGAGGACCGTGGCACCACGCTCAACGCCCGGTTCCAGCTGGCGTTCTGACGGCTGCGACCAGCGTCATCGCGTTCATCACGGGCCGGGTTCGCATGAATCCGGCCCGTCGCATTCCGGGCGATCGGCTTGGGTATGCGGGTTCAGGTATGTATAATGTGCGCATACTTTCCGGAGGCCGCCATGGAAGCCACCGTCGCCGAACGCGGCCAGATCACCCTGCCCAAGGCCGTGCGCGATGCGCTGGGCCTGAGCAAGGGCACGATCCTGAAAGTCGAGCTGGAAGGCAGCCGGATCGTGCTGCGCAAGAGCGTCGACGACGCCGTCTCGCGCGCCCGCGGCCGTTTCAAGCTGGAAGGTTTCGATAACACCGACGCCGCGATGCGCGCGGTGCGTGGCCAGCCGGCCGATGAGGTCGAGGTCGAGATCGCAACAGACGGAGACGCCGACCAGTGATCGCCGTCGACGCGCCCGTGCTGGTGGATCTGCTGGCCGACGGCCCGCAGGCCGACGCCGCCGAGGCCTGCCTGCGCCAGTACCTGAGCGCGGGCCCGGTCGTCGTCTGCGATGTCGCGCTGGCCGAGATCTGCGGCGCGCTGCGTGACGGCGCCGACACCATGTCCGTGCTCGAGGACATGGGCGTGCGGTTCTCGGCGATCGAAGCGAAGTCCGCGTTGCGCGCCGGCGAGATGCAGCGCCGTTCCTGGCAGCGCGGCGACATCGCCGGTCGCCCGTCGCGCGACTTCCTCGTCGGGGCGCATGCGCTGTTGCAGTGCAATGGCCTGATCACCCGCGACGACGCGTTTTTCCGCACCTATTTCAAGGGTCTCAAGCTGATCGTACCGTCGGCCTGAGACCGGTTTTCCCGGTACTACACGAACAAGACTCTGGAGTTGCCCGCATGTTGGAAGCCTACCGCCACCACGTTGCCGAGCGCGAAGCGCTGGGAATCCCGCCGCTGCCGCTCGATGCGCAGCAGACCGCTGCCGTCATCGAACTGCTGAAGAATCCGCCGGCCGGTGAGGATGCGTTCCTGCTCGACCTGTTGACCCACCGCGTGCCGGCCGGCGTCGACGACGCCGCCAAGGTCAAGGCCTCGTACCTCGCCGCCATCGCATTCGGCACCGAGCGCAGCGCGCTGATCACCCGCGCGCGCGCCACCGAACTGCTGGGCACGATGCTCGGCGGCTACAACGTGCAGCCGCTGGTCGATCTGCTCGACGACGCCGAAGTCGGCGCGATCGCCGCCGAAGGCCTAAAGCACACGCTGCTGGTGTTCGACGCGTTCCACGACGTCGAAGAGAAGTCCAAGGCCGGCAACGCCAACGCCAAAGGCGTGATCCAGAGCTGGGCTGACGCCGAGTGGTTCACCAGCAAGCCGGAAGTGCCGCAGTCGATGACGCTGACGGTGTTCAAGGTGCCGGGCGAGACCAATACCGACGACCTGTCGCCGGCGCCCGACGCGACCACGCGTCCCGACATCCCGATGCACGCGCTGGCGATGCTGAAGAACGCGCGCGAAGGCGCGGCCTTCGTGCCGGAAGAAGACGGCAAGCGCGGGCCGATCCAGGCCATCCGTGATCTGAAGGAGAAGGGCCACCTGGTCGCCTACGTCGGCGACGTGGTCGGTACCGGTTCGAGCCGCAAGTCGGCGACCAACAGCGTGCTGTGGTGGACCGGCGAGGACATTCCGTTCATTCCGAACAAGCGCTTCGGCGGCGTGTGCCTGGGTTCGAAGATCGCGCCGATCTTCTACAACACGATGGAAGATGCCGGCGCGCTGCCGATCGAACTCGACGTGTCGCAGATGGAGCAGGGCGATGTCATCGAACTGCGTCCGTATGACGGCAAGGCGCTCAAGGACGGCAATGTGATCGCCGAATTCCAGGTCAAGTCCGAAGTGTTGTTCGACGAAGTGCGCGCCGGCGGCCGCATTCCGCTGATCGTCGGCCGCGGCCTGACCGCCAAGGCGCGCGAATCGTTGGGCCTGCCGACGCTGGAACTGTTCCGTCTGCCGCAGCAGCCGGCCAACACCGGCAAGGGCTTCTCGCTCGCGCAGAAGATGGTCGGCCGTGCAATCGGTCTGCCGGAAGGCCAGGGCGTGCGTCCGGGCACCTATTGCGAGCCGCGGATGACGTCCGTGGGGTCGCAGGACACCACCGGTCCGATGACCCGCGACGAGCTCAAGGACCTCGCATGCCTCGGCTTCTCGTCGGATCTGGTGATGCAGTCGTTCTGCCACACCGCGGCGTATCCCAAGCCGGTCGACGTCAAGACGCACCACACGCTGCCGGAGTTCATCTCCACGCGCGGCGGCATTTCGCTACGTCCGGGCGACGGCATCATCCACAGCTGGCTCAACCGCATGCTGCTGCCCGACACCGTCGGCACCGGCGGTGACTCGCACACGCGCTTCCCGATCGGCATCTCGTTCCCGGCGGGCTCGGGTCTGGTTGCGTTCGCAGCGGCGACTGGCGTCATGCCGCTCGACATGCCGGAATCGGTGCTGGTCCGCTTCAAGGGCAAGATGCAGCCCGGCGTGACCCTGCGTGATCTGGTCAACGCGATTCCGCTGTACGCGATCAAGGCCGGTCTGCTGACCGTCGCCAAGCAGGGCAAGCAGAACATCTTCTCCGGCCGCATTCTCGAGATCGAAGGTCTGCCGGATCTCAAGGTCGAGCAGGCGTTCGAACTGTCCGACGCCTCGGCTGAGCGTTCCGCGGCCGGTTGCACCGTGCACCTCGACAAGGCGCCGATCATCGAATACATCACGTCGAACATCGTGATGCTGAAGTGGATGATCAGCGAAGGCTACGCCGACGCGCGTTCGATCCAGCGCCGCATCGAGAAGATGGAAGCCTGGCTCGCCGATCCGCAGCTGCTCAAGGGCGACGCCGATGCCGAGTACGCCGCGGTCATCGAGATCGACCTGGCCGACGTGCACGAGCCGATCCTGGCCTGCCCGAACGATCCGGACGACGTGAAGATGCTGTCCGAAGTCGCCGGCGTCGAGATCGACGAAGTATTCATCGGTTCGTGCATGACCAACATCGGCCACTTCCGCGCCGCGTCCAAGCTGCTCGAAGGCAAGCGCGACATTCCGACCAAGCTCTGGGTGGCACCGCCGACGAAGATGGACGCCGCCGAGCTGACCAAGGAAGGCCATTACGGCACCTTCGGCGCCGCCGGTGCGCGCATGGAAATGCCGGGCTGCTCGCTGTGCATGGGCAACCAGGCGCAGGTGCGCGAAGGCGCGACGGTGTTCTCGACCTCGACGCGCAACTTCCCGAACCGTCTGGGCCGCAACTCGAACGTGTATCTGGGTTCGGCCGAACTCGCCGCGATCTGTTCGCGCCTCGGCCGCATCCCGACCAAGGCCGAGTACATGGCCGATGTCGGTGTGCTGGATGCGTCAGCGACCGAGATCTACCGCTACATGAACTTCGACCAGATTGCGGAGTACGTGGACGCGGGCGAGAAGACCGCCGCCTGACGGCAGCGGTTCGCGCAGAAGAAAAACCCGGCCTTGCGCCGGGTTTTTTTTAAGCCTTCTACGTGCGTAGATCGGGGTCCTCACAATCCGACCTTCGGCGTGTTGCGTGCCGATTCCGGATCAGACGCGGGACAGCCGCGCTCTCCAATGGAGGCGTGGCAGATGCCCGCCAATTGCGCGTGCAGCCGTGCAGGGGCGCGAAATGCGTACGCGTTCTACAGCGCGGCGATGCCGCGCGCGAGGTCGGCGCGATAGTGCAGATGCCAGTGACGGCCGCTGCCGGTCAATTCGTAGACCGCACAGTTGGGCATCGGCAGCGCGACCTGGAACTGGCGGAAAGCGCGCATGTCACCGGGTGTGTCGGCCGCGAAACCCATCAGGCGCCATGCCAGCAGACCGAACCAGATGCCATGCCCGAACAGCACGCTGTCGTCGTCCAGCGATGGCATCGCGTCGATGAAGGCGTCGATGCGCGCGACGACCTCGGCGAACGTGTCGGCCTCGTCACCCATGCGTTCCTCACGGTCGCCGCGTGTCCAGTAGGCCTCGGTCAACGGACGCCGCTGTTCCCCGGTCAGACCTGCGATCCGCGCGGGATCGATCGCCGAGAATTCGTGCAGCAGCGGATGCACCTGCGCATCGCGCCCGGTGAACGCGCAGAACGCCTGCGCGGTCGAGCGCGCACGATCGAAGTGCGAAACGTACACGGGACCGGCAATCGCGCCCGCCAGTTGCGTGGCCAGCCAGTCGGCCTGCGTGCGTCCGCGCGCGGACAGTGGAATCGTGGCGTGAGGCAGGGTCTGCCCGCCGGCATTGGCCACGCTTTCGCCGTGGCGGACGAAGGTCAGCCGCGCCATGCGGCGTCAGATCGACTTGAGCATCTGCTGCCGGCGCAGCAGGAAGTCCCACAGGCTGCCGCCCATCTGCCGCCACAACACCGCCGAACGCAGCGAGGCCAGCAGCACCGCGCGGATTTCAGCGACGACGTTGGCCTGGCCGAGGTAATGCGGATTGCCCTGGACCATCACCTTCGGACGCAAGTGGCTCACGGTGTCGGCATACAGCGCGCCGAGTGCGGCCAGCACTTCCGGATGGGTGTGTCCGAGCTCCTCGGCCTTGGGCTTGATCTCGAGGATGCCGTGGTGGACTTCGCCGCTGACGGCGCTGTCCTGGATGAAGCGGCGCTCCAGTTGCACGACCGCGAGGCCGAGCTTGGGCAGCAGCGGGTCGCTGCCCTGGTTGCCGAAATAGTCGCGCAGCAGCATCAGGCCGGGCACGACCGCATCGCGACCGCCGTAGACATCGGCGGGCGACGTGGCATCGATGCGGAACACGCTGTCGAGCGCGGTCGACAGTACCGCGGCGTCGGCCTGGCCGGTCTCGGCGATGCGGCGGACCTGCTTGAGCGCCTGCGCCATGCCGGCGAGGGCGAGGACACGTTGCTCCATCATGCCGGCACCCCGCGTGCGCGCAGTTCGAGCGGCGCGTCGGTGCGCGCGATGACCGCGCCGCCGAGGCAGACGTCGCCGTCGTAGAGCACCACGGACTGTCCGGGCGTGACCGCACGCTGGGGGCGGTCGAACCGCACGTCGAGCTGGCCGGTGTTCGCGTCGATGGTCACTTCGCAGGATTCCTCGTGTTGCCGGTAACGGGTCTGGGCGGTGCAGCGGAAGCGCTGCGCCGGCGGGTCGCTGGCGATCCAGTGTGCGGGTTCGCTCGTCAGATGCGACGACAGCAGGTACGGCGTGTCGGCGCCCTGGGCGACGAAGAGCACATTGTCGCCCACATCCTTGCCGACCACATACCAGGGCGCCGCGTCGAAGCCGCGCACGCCCCCGATCTGCAGCCCTTCGCGCTGACCGAGGGTGAAATAGAAGACGCCGGGATGCATGCCGACGCGATGTCCGTCAGGCGTGCGCATCTCGCCCTGGCGTGCGGGCAGGTACTGGCCGAGGAACGTGCGGAAGTCGCGTTCGCCGATGAAGCAGATGCCGGTCGAATCCTTCTTCTCCGCGGTCGGCAGGCCGGCGGTGCGGGCGAGGGCGCGCACATCGGTCTTGGGCAGATCACCGAGCGGAAACAGGGTGGCAGCGAGCTGCGACTGGCCGAGCTGGTGCAGGAAGTAGCTCTGGTCCTTGTTGCGGTCACACGCGCGCAGCAGGCGCCAACGGCCGCCTTCGAAGTCCACGCGCGCGTAGTGCCCGGTCGCAATCCTGGCCGCACCGAGGTCGCGCGCCGCCTCGAGGAAATGCTTGAACTTGATCTCGCGATTGCACAGCACGTCGGGATTCGGCGTGCGGCCGGCCGCGTATTCGGCGATGAAGTGCTCGAACACGCCGGCCCAGTATTCGCCGGAGAAATCGCGGAAGTGGATCGGCAGGCCCAGCCGGCCGGAGACGGCGACCGCGTCGCGGCGATCGTCCTCGGCCCGGCAGTCGCCGCTGCCGTCTTCGGCCCAGTTCTGCATGAACAGTCCGGCCAGCGGCGTGCCCGCGTCGCGCAGCAGCAGTGCGGCCACCGAGGAATCCACGCCGCCGGACATGCCGACGATGACCTCCGGGGCGCTCACGGAATCTGGCGCACGGCCGACAACGGGAAGCGCTGGCCGGCGAGGCAATCGGCGACGACCTGCCAGACCAGCGGGCTGCGGTGTCGCGCCGCTTCGGCCTGCAGCTGCGCCGGGGTGAACCAGGTGGCTTTCTCGATGCCTTCGTCGAGCGCGCGCGCCGGATCGTGCGACAGCGGGCGCGCGGCGAAGGCGAAACGCAGGAAATGCCGGCCGTTGGCCTCGCCCGGGCGCGGCGCGGACTTCCAAAGATAACTGCCGATGAAGCCGGTCAGCTCGACCGTCCAGCCCGATTCCTCGAGCGTCTCGCGCACGGCGGCGTGCAGCAGCGATTCGTCCGGTTCCAGATGGCCGGCCGGCTGGTTGATCACCAGGCGCCCGTCGACGCGCTCCTCGATGCAGAGCACGCGGCCGCCATCCATGACCACGGTGGCGACGGTCACATCCGGCTGCCAGAAGCGCGGATCGGCGGACACCGCCATCAGAGATTGTCCTCGCCGGTGAGCTGCAGCTCCATGTCGTCGGCCAACTGCGCGGCGATTTCGAGCGCCTGCTCGAAACGCGCGCCGTCAGCGTCGTCGTGGAGTTTGATCACATAGAACAGTGTGTCGCCCGCGATCTCCCACCCGCCGAGAATATTGCGCTGGCTGTCGCGCAGCAGCATGTCGGCCTGCTCGGCGCTGAAGCCGCCCGCGGGCACCGGCGCGGCGGGCGAGAACACCTCCCGGACTGCGCTGTCGCCGAGCACGTGGGCGCTGCCGGCGACGAACGCGAGCTGGCTGCGGTTCTCCTGCTGCCAGGCGAACACGACGCGGTAATCGCCGTCCTCATCGCGCTCGTAGCGCACGCCGTGGGCGTCGAGCCGCTGCGCGAGCGTGTCTTCGGCGCTGGGGACGAGGTCGGCCGCGGGCGGTTGACGCTCCGGCGCGCCTTCTCCGGCCGCGACGATCGGCGACAGGGCGAGCAGGCAGGCGAGCGGCAACAGGCGCGATGCCCGGAACAGGCGGCGGTGATGCATCGAGGCACCGGGTCGGGGGAATGCCGGTCATTCTGACGACCGGGGTCCGGGGCGTCCATCCACGGCGCGGCGGTATAATCGGCGGATGAGTCGCAGACACGAACACGAACATGATCACGGCACTGCGGTGGCCCCCGGCCGCCCGGAAGTCGCGCCACCGCCGCTGTACTCGGTGCTGCTGCTCAATGACGACTACACGCCGATGGACTTCGTGGTCGAGATCCTGGTGCGGTTCTTCGCGCTGGATCTCGAACGCGCGACCCAGGTGATGCTCCACGTGCACACGCGCGGCCGGGGCGTGTGCGGCATCTACAGCCGGGAAGTCGCGGAGTCGAAGGTCGCGCAGGTGAACGAATACGCACGGCTCAATCTGCACCCCTTGCTCTGCACGATGGAAAAGGCCTAATAAGCCCACGGGGGCAGGGTTTGTTTGCCGGAATCGGGCCCCATCTAGGGTGTCAGTGAAGCCGGAGGCGACCGCCCCATGTTCAGCAAAGATCTCGAGTTCACGATCGGCCAGTGCTACAAGCGCGCCCGCGAGGCCCGCGACGAGTACATGACGGTCGAACACCTGCTGTTGTCGCTGCTCGAGAACCCGTCCGCGGAGGCCGTGCTCAAGGCCACCGGCGCGGATTTCGAGCGCCTGCGTGGCGACCTCGAGCAGGCCATCCTCACATCGGTCACCAAGCTGGCCGAAGACGACACGCGTGACACCCAGCCCACGCTCGGGTTCCAGCGCGTGCTGCAGCGTGCCGTCTACCACGTGCAGTCCTCTGGCAAGAAGGAAGTCACCGGCGCGAACGTGCTGGTCGCGATCTTCGGCGAGAAGGATTCGCACGCGGTCTACTACCTCAACCAGCAGGACGTGACCCGTCTGGATGTCGTCAACTATCTCTCCCACGGCATCGCCAAGAGCGGTGGCGAGGAGCCCGACGGCGCGCACGAGGATCCGGCGCAGGCCCGGACAGAAGGTGCCGAAGGCGAGGGCAAGGGCGATGCGCTGGCCGAGTTCGCGAGCGATCTCAACGTGGCCGCGCAGGAAGGCCGCATCGACCCGCTGGTCGGCCGCGCCGAGGAAGTGGAACGCACGATCCAGGTGCTGTGCCGCCGCCGCAAGAACAATCCGCTTTACGTCGGCGAAGCCGGCGTGGGCAAGACTGCGATCGCGGAAGGCCTGGCCAAGCGCATCGTCGATGGCGAAGTGCCCGAAGTGCTGGCCGACGCGACGATCTACTCGCTCGATCTGGGCGCGCTGGTCGCGGGCACCAAGTACCGCGGTGATTTCGAGAAGCGTCTGAAGGCGGTGCTGACCGCGATCAAGAAGCATCCCGGCGCGATCCTCTTCATCGACGAGATCCACACCATCATCGGCGCCGGTTCGGCCTCGGGCGGCACGATGGACGCGTCGAACCTGATCAAGCCGGCGCTGGCGTCGGGCGAGCTGCGCTGCATCGGCTCGACCACGTTCCAGGAATACCGCGGCATCTTCGAAAAGGACCGCGCACTGGCGCGCCGCTTCCAGAAGATCGACATCGTCGAGCCGACCGTCAGCGAGACCTACCAGATCCTGCAGGGCCTCAAGCCGCGCTATGAGGCGCACCACGACGTGACCTACGCCGATGAGGCACTGCAGGCCGCAGTGGACCTGTCGGTCAAGCACATCGCCGACCGTTTGCTGCCCGACAAGGCCATCGACGTCATCGACGAAGCCGGCGCGCGTCAGCGTCTGTTGCCCGAAGGCGTGCGCAAGGCGCTGATCGATGTCGAGGAAGTCGAGACCATCGTCGCCAAGATGGCGCGCATTCCGGCCAAGCAGGTCAGCGCGACCGACAAGGACGTGCTCGAGCATCTGGAGCGCAATCTCAAGATGGTGATCTTCGGGCAGGACCCGGCGATCGAGATGCTGACCTCGGCGATCAAGCTGTCGCGCTCGGGTCTCGGCAGCCCGGACAAGCCGATCGGCAACTTCCTGTTCGCCGGTCCCACCGGTGTCGGCAAGACCGAGGTCACGCGTCAGCTGGCGCTGCAGCTCGGCATCGAGCTGGTGCGCTTCGACATGTCCGAGTACATGGAGTCGCATTCGGTGAGCCGACTGATCGGTGCGCCGCCGGGCTACGTCGGTTTCGACCAGGGCGGCCTGCTGACCGAGAAGATCGTCAAGACGCCGCACTGCGTGCTGCTGCTCGACGAGGTGGAGAAGGCGCATCCGGACATCTTCAACATCCTGTTGCAGGTCATGGACCGCGGTGTGCTGACCGACACCAACGGTCGCGAAGCAAACTTCCGCAACGTGATCCTGGTGATGACGACGAACGCGGGTGCCACCCAGGCGTCGCGCCGTTCGATCGGCTTCATGCGCCAGGACCACAGCAGCGATGCGATGGAAGTGATCCGCAAAAGCTTCACGCCGGAATTCCGCAACCGTCTCGATGCGGTGGTGCAGTTCCAGTCGCTGGGCTTCGAGCACATCCTGCGCGTGGTCGACAAGTTCATGATCGAACTGGAGTCGCAGCTGCACGACAAGAACGTCTCGCTGTCGGCCACGCCGGCCGCGCGCGACTGGCTGGCCCAACACGGCTTCGATCCGCAGATGGGTGCGCGTCCGATGTCGCGCGTCATCCAGGACAAGGTCAAGCGTCGTCTGGCCGACGAACTGCTGTTCGGCAAGCTGGCCAACGGCGGCCGGGTGTCGATCGACGTGCAGGACGGCGAACTCACCGTCGAAACCTGGGCGGAACCGGAGCGTCTGCTCACCGCGACGGTCGACTGACCGGCGCCGCGGACCGTGTCACGAAGAAGGCGCCCGAGGGCGCCTTCTTTTTTGTGGCGGATACGGACTTCGATCAGCGCGCAGATGCCTCCACCCACGCGTCCACACGACGCTCGAGCAGATCCAGCGGCAGCGCGCCGCCGCCGAGCACCGCATCGTGAAAACCGCGCACGTCGAAGCGGTCGCCGAGGCGTTCTTCGGCCTTGCTGCGCAATTCCTGGATGCGGATCATGCCGATCTTGTAGGCCGTTGCCTGGCCCGGCCACGACAGATAGCGCTGCACTTCCGAGCGGATCGTCGCTTCGGGGAAGCCGCTGTTGTTGTTGAAGTAATCGACCGCCTGCTGCTCGGTCCAGCCCTTGGCGTGCATGCCGGTGTCGACGACCAGCCGGATTGCGCGCCACAGCTCGGAACTCAGCTGCCCGTAGCGCGAATAGGGATCAGCGTAGGTACCCGGGATTTCCTTGGCCTGCCATTCCGAATACAGGCCCCAGCCTTCCGAGTACGCGGTGGTCTGGTACTGGGTGCGGAACTGCGGCAGGCCGGTGAGTTCCTGCGCGATCGCGATCTGCATGTGATGGCCGGGCAGGCCTTCGTGATATGCGATGACTTCGAGTTCCGGCTTCGGCATCGCGTTCATGTCGGACAGATGCGCGTAGTAGATGCCGGGTCGTGTGCCGTCGGGGCTGCTCGGAAAATAGTGCTGCGCGGCGCCGGGTTCTTCGCGGAACGATTCGACCCGGCGCACGACGAGATCTGCCTTCGGCAGCAGGCCGTAGAACTGCGGCAACTGCTGCTTGATGTTGTCGAGCAGGCGCGTGGATTCATCGAGATACGCCTGGCGGCCCGCATCGGTGTTCGGGAACTTGAATTGCGGATCGGTGGCGATGAAGCGGAAGAACGCCTGCAGGTCGCCATCGAAACCGACTTCGGCCTTGATCGTCTCCAGATCCTTGTGGATGCGCGCCACGTCCTGCAGGCCGATGTCGTGCACCTGTTCGGGCGTCAGGTCGGTGCTGGTATTGCGGCGCAACTGCGAGGCGTAATACGCCTTGCCGTTGGACTGCGTGGTGCCGACACCGGCGGGGTTCTCCAGCGCGTTGCCGATGTCGCCTTCGTACCATGCGATCACGCGGCCGTAGGCCGGCCCGACCGACTCGACCAGCGCTGTGCGTGCCTGCGCCTTGAGCGCGTCGGCGGTTTCGGCATCGATCGTGCCGGCGTCGCGCAGCGCATCGGCTTTCGCGACCAGGTCGGCCCACAGGGCGGTGTCCTCGCCATCGGTGAACGGGGCGCCGGTGATCACGTTGCGCGCCTGCGCGATCACCCCGGTGTAGGTGAACCCGGGGCGCGGATGCTGGCCGCGGCGCTCGTGGCGGCATGCCCGAGCAGGGTGTCGAACATCGTCGGCAGCGCCTGCAGGCGTGCGATGTACGCGCGATAGTCCGCCTCGCTGTCGACCTTGTGGAAGTTGATCAGCACCGTGGGCAGCATTGCCTGCGGGCCCATCATCTGGTCGAAGGCGTAGGCGTTGCGGCGGAACTGGAACTGCGCCGTCGCATCGCGCGTCTGCTGTGCCCAGAGGTCGTAGGACAGACGACCCTCCGCATCGAGTGCATCCCGGTCGAAGATGCGCGTCATTGTTTCCGCACTGGCCTGTTGCCAGGCGAGCTGTTCCTGCGCCGCCGCATCGGACACGTCGTCGAGCTGGTCGTACAGATCCTTGCGGCCCAGCATCGTCAGCCCGATCGGACTGAAGCGGAGCGAGGCTTCGTACTGCTGGTCGAGCCAGGCATTGAGGCGTGCGGTCTCGGCCGCAGGCGGCGCCTGGGTCATCGCGGCGGGCGCGGCGCCCGCGGTCGGCACGGTCTGCGCGAGGGCAGGCAGGGCGAACGCGAGCGCGAGGGTGAGCGCGGTCACGGCGGGCAATCGGGGCATCGGCGGCATCCGTTCGGTCAGGTGGACCGAGCCTACCCCGTGGATGTCCTGCAGGCCTACGGTTCCGTCCGGCCCGTGTACCGGGCGAGTGCCCGGAACGACGAAGGCGGCCCATGGCCGCCCTCGGAAGATACTGCTGTCCCGCAATTACTTCATGCGGTAGGTGATGCGGCCCTTGGTCAGATCGTAGGGCGTCATTTCCACCTTGACCCGGTCACCGGTCAGGATGCGGATGTAGTTCTTGCGCATACGTCCGGAGATGTGCGCAATGATTTCGTGGCCGTTCTCGAGCTTCACCCGGAACATGGTGTTCGGGAGGGTCTCGGAGACCGCGCCTTCGAACTCGATGACGTCGTCTTTCGCCATTCGTCTGGAATATCCGTCGTTAGGGATGCGGCGCGCGGCTCGAATGATTTCGAGCTCGCGCCAACAAAGCGGGGTATTGTCGCACGCGGCTGCGGGCGATGCAAAAAAAAGCCAACCATGAGCGTCAGTCTGGCGCGCCCAGCAAGGCGGCCGGGATTTCGCCGAACGCCCCGGTCCATGCGCCCATGACCGGGGCCGGCGCTTCGGCCAGAACGTCGACCGATTCGATGAACCGTTCACGCGGCCAGCTGGCCGCGCCCAGTGACGCCAGGTGCGGATTGCCGACTTGGGCATCGATCAGCGGCATGTCCCAGTGACGCATCTGCCGGGCGAGACCGAACAATGCCGCTTTCGAGGCGCCGGTGCGGGCACTGAACATGCTTTCGCCGAAGAACATCCGGCCGATCGACACGCCGTAGATGCCGCCGACGAGCTCGGCGCCGTCGAACACTTCGACGCTGTGGGCGGCGCCTGCCGCGTGCAACGCGGCGTAGGCGTCGCGCATGGAATCGGTGATCCAGGTGCCATCCTGCCCGGGGCGTGGCGCCTGCGCGCAGGCAGTCACGACCTCGGCGAACGCGGTATCGGCACGCAGGGTCCAGTCGCTGCCGCGCAAGGTGCGTGCGAAGCGGCGATTGGGGCGCAGCTCCGCGGTCTCGAACACCGTGCGCGGATCCGGCGACCACCACAGGATCGGCTGGCCGTCGGAGAACCACGGAAACACGCCATGCCGATAGGCGTTGTGCAGTCGCGGCACCGACAGGTCGCCACCGAACGCGAGCAGGCCGTCGGGACGGCGCAATGCGCTGTCGACCGGCGGAAACGGCGCATCCGGCTCCACGCCGAGGCGCGGCAGATGCAGGCTCACGGCGTGGGCCGCCGGAACGGACTGCTGGCGGCGAGTGTTGCGGCGTAACCGCGGATCGACTGCGCTTCCTGCGCGCACCACTCGTGCAGCGCGCGGCGGAATTCGGGATCGGCGATCCAGTGGCGGCTGTGCACCAGCGTCGGCAGAAAGCCACGCGCGAGTTTGTGTTCGCCCTGTGCGCCGGGTTCGAAGTGACGCAGGCCTGTCCGCAGGCAGTAGTCGATGCCCTGATAATAGCAGGTTTCGAAATGCAGGCCGGGCAGGGTGGCGATCGCGCCCCAGTAGCGGCCGTACAACGTGTCGCCACCGCGCAGGCACAGCGCACCGGCGACGGGAACGTCGCCGAGGTCGGCCAGCACCAGCACCAGCTGGCGCGGCATCGTCTTGGCGAGATGCCGCAGGAAATCGAGCGTCAGCGCGGGCGAGTTGCCGTATTCGGCGAAGGTCTGCAGATAGAAGCGATACATCGTCGCGAGATCGTCGTCGCTGGCCTCGTCGCCGTGCAGCACGCGGAAGGTCACCCCGGCGCGCGCGACCTTGGCGCGTTCCTGGCGGATGTTCTTGCGGTGCTTGTGGTCCATCGCGGCGAGGTAGTCATCGAACGTCGACCAGTCGTTGGGATTGCGCCAGTGGTACTGCACGTCGATGCGCGGCAGCCAGTCAGCGCCGAAGGCGTCCGCTTCCGCTGCGGTATGGAAATTGACGTGAGCGGACGACCAGCCCGCATCGCCAGTCGCGCGTTCGATGGCGACGCGCAGCGCGGTCTGTGCAGCGGCGTCGCGCGCCAGCAGACGCGGACCGGTCACCGGCGAATAGGGCGAGGCGACCAGCAGCTTCGGGAAATAGTCATGGCCGTACTGCGCATACGCATGCGCCCAGGCGTGGTCGAACACGAACTCGCCGTGCGAGTTGGTCTTGCGGTACGCGGGTGCCGCGGCGATCAGCGTGTCGTCGTCCCACAGCGTCAGATGCTGCGGCGTCCAGCCCCATTCGGCGCGCAGGCAGCCGTGCTGCTCCAGGCCTGCGAGAAAGGCATGGCTGACGAAGGGGTTGCCGTCATGCAGCGCATCCCAGTCCGCTGCCGGCACATCCGACAGTTGCGACAGCACGCGCAGCGCGGTCATCCGCTGCGTCCGTCGACGCTGTCGCCGGCTTCGATGACGGTGCGCCGCAACAGCTCGCGGTCGGGCTCGAACGTCAGCGCGGTCATCGCGCGCGCCATCGCCAGTCCCGCGTGGCGGCTGGCGGCCGCGGCGAAGACGGGATCGCCGGACGCGGCAATTGCCGCGAGTCCCTTCTGCATGCGGATACCGATTTCCACCAGACCGGCGCCATCGCGGGCCAGCGAGGGATACAGATCGCCGAACACATCGTCGATGTCGATCGCGGGCACGAACACGCGCGCATGGCGGATATCGGTTGCGCCTGCCGGCACGCCCAGCCGCGCCCACTCGCACATCAGCCGGGTCACGGTGCCGATGATGTCGATCGCGGTGCCGGCATCGTTGATGCTGGCCGACAGCGCGCGGCTGCCGATCTCGGTCAGCACGACGAAGCCGTAGCGCGGGTCCTGCTCGAAGCTGCGTTCGTCGCTGATGGTGAACGCGCTGCGCACGCGCTCGACAACCGCATCGGTTGCAGGCAGACCGCGTGCGGCGACCAGCGCACGACCGGGGGCGGCGAACACGCCCGGCAGTGACACCACGTGGATCTCGCCGTCATGTTCGGCTGCGATCGCCGCCAGCAGCGCGACATCGATGTGCTCGACGTAGCCGATGTCCCGGGCCTCGAACGGCGTCGCATCTGCAGGCACACCGGGCGAGGGGGCCGCGCCGAGATACGGATCGGCCGCGTACTGGCGCATCGCGCGCCGGGTTACGTCCTCGACCAGATTGATCGTCGCGCCGAGCCGGCCAAAGCTCGACAGCTGCTCGATCCAGCGCAACAGGGTCAGGGTGATCAGCACGATCACCAGCACGGTGGCGGCGAACAGCACGACGCGACCGCTGTCGCCGTAGATGCCGGTGCTCAGGGCGATCAGACCGACGACCGCGAACAGGAACGCGCCGATGAAAGTCGCCAGCGCGCCTTGGGCGCCGCTGTCGGCGATAAGCAGGCGCGTCGCCCGCGGCGTGGCGCTGGTCGAGGCCGAGCTGTAGGCCGAGACCATCGTCGACAGCGAGAATGTCGTCACCGCCAGCATCGACGCGGCGAGGATGCCGAGCAGGTTGCCGACCGAATCGGCACCGATGCGGCCGGCCAGCGATTCAGGAATCCAGGTCTTGACCAGGGCGCCGACCAGCGCGGTGACGATCGCCAGGCCGCAGTAGATCGTCGCGCGCACCCACATGCGCCGGGATTCCCGGCGCAGAATCAATCGCAGTTGCGCCAGGGTCATGCGCAGCGTCCCGCGCGCGGGGCCGGAACGCATGCGCCTGGCATCGGGACTCAGCCCTGCTGGTCGAGGAAGCGTTCGGCGTCGAGCGCGGCCATGCAACCGAAGCCGGCCGAAGTGATCGCCTGACGGTAGTGCTGGTCGGTCACGTCGCCGGCGGCGAACACACCCGGCACGTTGGTCGCGGTCGCATTGCCGTCGATGCCCGAGCGGATCTCGAGGTAGCCGTTGTTCATTGCCAGCTGGCCTTCGAACAGCGTGGTGTTCGGCGTGTGGCCGATCGCCACGAAGAAGCCGTGCACGGCGATCTCGCGGGTGCTGTCGTCCTGTACGGATTTGAGGCGCAGACCGGTCACGCCGGCATCGTTGCCGAGCACTTCGTCGACCGTGTGATGCCACGCCGGCACGATCTTGCCGGCCTGGATCTTCGCGTTGAGCTTGTCCTGCATGATCTTCTCGGCGCGCAGCGTGTCGCGGCGATGGACCAGATAGACGGTCTTGGCGATGTTCGACAGGTACAGCGCTTCCTCGACCGCGGTGTTGCCGCCGCCGACCACGGCGACGTCCTGGTCCTTGTAGAAGAAGCCGTCGCAGGTGGCGCAGGCGGAGACGCCGCGGCCCTTGTACGCCTCTTCCGACGGCAGGCCGAGGTACTTCGCGGTCGCGCCGGTCGCGATGATGATGGCGTCGGCGGTGTACTCGCCGCTGTCGCCCTTGAGGCGGAACGGACGCTGCGACAGATCGGCGGTGTGGATGTGGTCGAAGATGGTTTCGGTATCGAAGCGCTCGGCATGCGCCTGCATGCGCGCCATCAGGTCCGGCCCCATCAGCCCGTGCGCGTCGCCCGGCCAGTTGTCGACCTCGGTGGTCGTCATCAGCTGGCCGCCCATCTGCATTCCGGTGATGACCACCGGTTTCAGGTTGGCGCGCGCGGCGTAGACGGCTGCGGTCCAGCCGGCGGGGCCGGATCCGAGGATCAGCAGACGGAGGTGGCGGGGGCTGGTATTCGGGACGCTCATGTATACTCGCGGGCTTCGGCACTGCGGCCTGACGTGGTCCATAGCTTGGCGGTGCGCCCCCCGCAAAACAAGGTTCGGCAGCGTCAGCCGACCGGAACAATCCATCCGCGACACGCCGCCGAAAGCGGCGTTTTTTTGTGCAGGAGTCGGCGACATGCGTATCGGTATTCCGAGTGAGACCAAGACCCTCGAAGGCCGCGTGGCCCTGGTGCCGGAAGCGGCGGGCGATCTGGTCAACCGTGGTCACGAAGTGTGGGTGCAGCAGGGCGCGGGCCTGAAGTCGGGCTTCAGCGACGAGGCCTACACCCGTCTGGGCGTGAAGATCGCGCCGGACGCGGCCGCGCTGTACGAGAAGGGCGAACTGATCGTCAAGGTCAAGGAGCCGATCGAAGGCGACCTCGCGCTGCTGCGCAAGGACCATCTGCTGTTCTGCTACCTGCATCTGGCGCCGCTGCCGGAGCTGACCAGGCGTCTGCTCGATATCGGCCTGACCGGCGTCGCCTTCGAGACAGTCGAGCTCGACAACGGCGAGCTGCCGCTGCTGGCGCCGATGTCGGTGATTGCCGGCAAGATCGCCGTGCAGATCGGCACGCACTACCTGCACCAGCCGCTGGGCGGCAAGGGCAAGCTGCTCGGCGGCCTGCCGTCGACCGAGCGCGGCAAGGTCGTGGTGTTCGGCGCTGGCGTGGCCGGCGGTGCGTCGGCGGCGCTGGCTGCGGCCGGCGGCGCCAACGTCGTGGTGTTCGAGAAGCGCCAGGACCGCATGGAACAGATGATGCGTCTGGGCAACAACGTCACCGCGCTGTATCCCTATGACGACGTCGTCGCTCGTGAGGTTGCCTCGGCGGATCTGGTGATCGGCGCGGTGCTGGTCACCGGTGCGGTTGCGCCGCACGTGGTCAGCCGCGAGATGATCAAGTCGATGGAGGACGGCAGCGTGCTCGTCGATATCTCGATCGACCAGGGCGGCTGCTTCGAAACCTCGCGTGGCACGACCTGGAAGGAGCCGGTCTACGTGGAAGAGGGCGTGACCCATTTCTGCGTGACCAACATGCCCGGCGCCGTGCCGCAGACCTCGTCGCAGGCGATCTGCGCGGCGATCCTGCCGTGGGTCAACAAGCTCGCTTCGGGCCAGTGGCGCGACAACCAGGCGCTGGTCCGCGGCATCAACGTCGAAGGCGGCAAGCTTGTGCATCCTGCGCTGCAGGGCATGAAACTTTGACGTAAGATCAAAGGCCTGTACCGACTTCCTCAGGTAAAGACGCACGGTGGCACGACCGCTTTCAGACCGCTCCAAGCGCACGCGCAGCGCAGCCAAGGACGCCGCACCCGCGGCGTCCGCCAAGGCAGCGCCGAATCCGCGTCGCCAGCGGCTGGTCCGCGACATCGCGCTGATCCTGATCGCGCCGCTGCTGCTGTATCTGCTGGCGTGTCTGGTCACGTACTCGCACACCGATCCGGGCTGGACCAATGCCGGTAGCGTCACCGCGCCGCTGAACAATGTCGGCGGCCCGGTTGGCGCGTGGATTGCCGACGTACTGCTGCATCTATGCGGTTACGTCGCCTATCTGTTGCCGGTGATCCTCGGCGCGATCGCATGGATCGCGCTGTTCGGCATCGAACGCGACCCCGAGGGCACGGCCGATTTCGGCCCGGCCCTGCGTCTGGTCGGCATCGTCGGCTTTCTGGTGTCGGCGACCGGTCTGCTGTACCTGCGGGTGCCGGCAGTGCAGAACCTGTCGGCCGGTGGCGGCGGCATTCTCGGTCGGCTGGTCGGCAATTCGCTCTACGGCGCGATCGGCCCGGTCGGCGGCAATCTGTTCCTGCTCGCGCTGTTCCTGGTGTCGGTGACGCTGGCGACGGGCCTGTCTTGGTTCGCGTTGATGGACCGCCTCGGCGGTTGGGTCATGAAGCTGCCGGTGCTGTTCCGCCGCAGCAGCAAGCAGGCGACGGACTGGAAGGAAGCCCGCGTGCACCGCGAGGAGCGCACCGAGGCGCGCAAGGTCGACACCGAACTGCGGGCCAAGCGCGCGCCGGTGAAGATCGAAGCGCCGGTCGTGCCGCCGGTGGTCGAGAAGAGCGAACGCGCCAAGCGCGAACAGCAGATCCCGATGTTCCACGGCGTCAACGCCAACGGGTCGGACCTGCCGCCGCTGTCGCTGCTCGATGATCCCAAGCCGCAGCCCAAGGGCTACGACGAGGAGACGCTGGAAACGCTGTCGCGGCAGATCGAGTTCAAGCTCAAGGACTTCCGCATCGATGTGGAGGTCAAGGAAGCGCAGCCGGGTCCGGTGATCACGCGTTTCGAGATGGAGCCGGCGCCGGGCGTCAAGGTCAGCCAGATCAGTTCGCTCGACAAGGACATCGCCCGTGGCCTGTCGGTCAAGTCGGTGCGCGTCGTCGACGTGATTCCGGGCAAGTCGGTGATCGGCCTGGAAATCCCGAACGTGCGCCGGGAGATGATCTATCTCTCCGAGCTGCTGCGCTCCAAGGAATACGACAAGTCGCCGAGCCCGCTGACGCTGGCGCTGGGCAAGGGCATCAGCGGCCAGTCGGTGGTCGCCGATCTGGCGCGCATGCCGCATCTGCTGGTCGCCGGTACCACCGGTTCGGGCAAATCGGTCGCGGTCAATTCGATGGTGCTGAGCCTGCTGTTCAAGGCCAGCCCGAAAGAACTGCGCATGCTGATGATCGACCCGAAGATGCTGGAGCTCAGCGTCTACGAGGGCATTCCGCATCTGCTGGCGCCAGTGGTCACCGACATGAAGGAGGCCGGCAACGGCCTGCGTTGGTGCGTGGCGGAGATGGAGCGCCGCTACAAGCTGATGAGCGCGGTCGGTGTGCGCAACCTGGCCGGCTTCAACAAGAAGGTGAAAGACGCGCAGGACGCCGGGCAGCCGATGTCCGATCCACTGTTCCGGCCGAATCCGGAATCGAGCGACGTCGCCGAACTGCTCGAGCCGCTGCCCTACATCGTCATCTTCATCGACGAATTCGCCGACATGATGATGATCGTCGGCAAGAAGGTCGAAGAACTCATCGCACGTCTGGCGCAGAAGGCGCGCGCGGCCGGCATCCATCTGATCCTCGCCACGCAGCGGCCGTCGGTGGACGTGATCACGGGCCTGATCAAGGCCAACATCCCGACCCGCATCGCGTTCCAGGTCAGCTCCAAGATCGATTCGCGCACCATCCTCGACCAGTCCGGCGCGGAAACGCTTCTCGGCAACGGCGACATGCTATATCTGCCGCCGGGCACGGCGATGCCCGAGCGTGTGCATGGCGCGTTCGTGTCCGACGAGGAAGTGCACCGCGTCGTCGAACACCTCAAGCAGAGCGGCCAGGCCCAATACATCACCGGCGTGCTCGACGAAGTGCAGACGATGGGCGACGGCACCGTGGTCGGTGCGACCGGCCTGCCGGAAAGCGGCGGCGGCGGTGGCGACGAAAGCGATCCGCTGTACGACGAAGCGGTCAAGATCGTCACCGAAACGCGCCGCGCTTCGATCTCCGGTGTGCAGCGCCGACTGAAGATCGGCTACAACCGCGCCGCGCGTCTGGTCGAGGCGATGGAAGCGGCCGGCGTGGTCACGCCGCCCGAGCACAACGGCGACCGCAGCGTGCTCGCGCCGCCGCCACCGCCGCGCTGATCGAGCCGCCGCTGCGCGACCCGCGATGAATCGTCGATGCACGGCCTCAGCGCAGGCTTGCGTCGTCGTCGCCGCATTCAGCAAAGAATTCGCACACTCCGATCCAACGTCATATCGAACCCAGAGGTTCTCCCGTATGCGCTCGATGATCCGTCATTCCCGCTGGTTCGCCGCCGCTGCCGTACTGATGGTGGCCGGCGTCGCGCAGGCCGCCGATGCGCGCCCGCAGCTCGAGCAGTTCACGCGCGGCCTCAAGGGCCTCGAAGCCCAGTTCACCCAGCAGGTCGCCGACGGCAACGGCCGGGTCAAGGAAAGCTCGAGCGGCACGCTGGCGCTGTCGGCGCCGCGTCTGTTCCGCTGGGAATACGTGAAGCCGTATCCGCAGCTGATCGTCGCCGATGGTCGCACCGTGTGGGTCTACGACCCCGACCTGCAGCAGGTCACGCGCCGTTCGCAGGGCAGCGAGGAACAGGACAGCCCGCTGGCCGCGTTGATCGACCCGTCGAAGCTCGACCGCGACTTCAGCGTCGCCGAAGCCGGCAGCGCCGGTGGACTGAACTGGCTCGAGCTGCGCCCCAAGCGCGCCGAGAACGCCGCGTTCGAACGCGCCCGTCTGGGCTTCGGCAGCGACGGCAGCCTGTCGCGCATGGAAATCCACGATACGCTGGGCCAGCGCACGACGATCGGGTTCAGCGGCTGGAAGCGCAACCCGACGTTCGCTGCCGATACCTTCCGCTACACGCCGCCGGCGGGTGTGGATGTGGTGGGCGAGGAATAAGTCTGTCGCGCCCCGCGTTGCGGGACTCGCGAGACCTCGCATCGAGCGGCCGCCTTCGGGCGGCCGTTTGCGTTCTGCAGAATCTATAAAACGGCTATCGGCCCGCTTCACCGACCTGCCGGATCGGCGTGAATGCCGGCAGCACGAGCCGGTAGTCGTAGGGCGCATCGTCGCGCTGGCGGCCTGCATTACGCGGCAGGGTGTCCGCCGGAAAAGCCCGGCAAGCATCGTCGTCCATGCATGCCCAGAACGCCCCACGCGCCGCGGAGATGTCGATCGACACGGGCACAAGATCACGCAGATGTGCGGTCATTGGCATCTGCGGAAACAGAGCAGGGGCGTTGGGCGGACGTTTTCGCATAGCGTGGACATTGCCGGTGACGACCAGGATGCGCCCGCGTGGGAAAGCGTCATACGCGCGCCGGAGGACATGGGCCATCGCCGCTTCACAGTTATCGAGTTCGAAGCAGCGTTGACTGCGCGGATCGAACGCCAGGATCGTGACATCGCGTCCTTCGCCGCGCAGCGCACCGATGCGCTGTACCAGCGACAGCACGTCTTCGCTGCGACGGCCATCGCTCTGGTCGGGTGACAGCGTCCACCACGGCCGTTGCCGCAGACCGTCTATCAAGGCCTCCGTGCCACCGCCGGTCACCACCTCGCGCAGCGCCGGATGCTCTCTCGCCGGAATCTCCAGCGCGAGCAGCACCGGTCCGGACGTGCTCCAGCGTTCGACCAGATCGCCCGCCAGCAGCGGAATCTCGCGGGTGCCGTGCATTTCACCGAGAACCACGAGCCGATGGTCGCCGCTTTCGCGGACCAGCGTGTCGACCGCATCGCGGCGCCAGTCCGCAGCAGCCGTCGTCAAAGCGGCGAGCAACAGAAGGCCGCCGACGAGCCACTTCAGTTGCAGCGTTGCGGTTGTGATCACGTCCGTGTGTCGCAATATCGTCATCCCGGCACTCCGTTGCAGTCCCAGGTCACAGGTTAATCGCGTGCCCCGTTCCCGCCCATCCCGCGCCGACGGCGGCGACCTGCTGCAGGTCGACCGCAGCGCCATGCGTCCGCTGGCCGAACGTATGCGGCCGGCCAAGCTCGACGAAATGGTCGGCCAGCGTCGTCTGGTCGCCGAAGGCACCGCGCTGCGCACGGCGGTCGAGGCCGGCAAGATCCATTCGATGGTGCTGTGGGGACCGCCGGGCTGCGGCAAGACCACGCTGGCGCTGCTGCTGGCGCATTACGCGGACGCGGAATTCAAGGCGATCTCGGCGGTGCTGTCGGGCCTGCCCGAAGTGCGTCAGGTACTGGCCGAAGCCGCGCACCGCTTCGAGGGCGGGCGCCGCACGGTGCTGTTCGTCGACGAGGTGCACCGGTTCAACAAGACCCAGCAGGACGCGTTCCTGCCGCACATCGAACGCGGCACGATCGTGTTTGTCGGCGCGACCACCGAGAACCCCTCGTTCGAACTGAACTCCGCGCTGCTGTCGCGCTGCCGCGTGCACGTGATGGAATCGGTATCGCCCGAAGACATCCTCGAATCGCTGCACCGTGCGCTGGCCGATGCCGAGCGCGGACTGGGCGATCGCGGCCTGCGGATCGCCGAGGATCTGTTGCGGCTGATCGCGGTGGCTGCCGATGGCGATGTGCGACGCGCACTGACGCTGCTGGAGATCGCCGCCGAACTGGCGGGCGAGGGCGGCGAAGTCACCGCCAGCACGATCGAACAGGTGCTGGCCGATCGCACGCGGCGGTTCGACAAGGGCGGCGAGCAGTTCTACGACCAGATCTCGGCGCTGCACAAATGCGTGCGCAGTTCGAATCCCGATGCCGCGCTGTACTGGCTGACGCGCATGCTCGACGGCGGCTGCGATCCCGGCTATCTCGCCCGGCGCATGACGCGCATGGCGGTGGAAGACATCGGTCTGGCCGATCCGCGTGCGCTGCAGATGTCCATCGATGCCTGGGATACGTATGACCGCCTCGGCAGTCCCGAGGGCGAACTCGCGCTCGCGCAGCTGGTGATCTATCTGGCCAGCACCGCGAAATCCAACGCCGGCTACATGGCCTTCAATCAGGCCAAGCGCGACGTGCGCGAATACGGCACGCAGGATGTGCCGATGCATTTCCGCAACGCGCCGACCAAGCTGATGAAGGAACTCGGCTACGGCACCGGCTACCAGTACGACCACGACACCGAAGACGGCATCGCACTCGACCAGACCGCGTTCCCGGATGCGATGGGCGAGCGGGTGTATTACCAGCCGGTCGGGCGCGGCTTGGAGATCAAGCTCAAGGACAAGCTCGACGTCCTGCGCGCCGCGCGCGCGGAGGCGATCCGCAAGGCCCGTGAGGCCGGCGACGACTGAGCGTCAGCGAATTTTCTGACGATCGCTGCGGACCGCGACCGAAACGGCGCGGGCGTTCGCACGATGGTGCAAGCCGGGGCACACGTGCAGGCTCACAGGCGGTTCTTCCATGGAGGGAACGCCGATGCGGATCTGTGCAGTTCTGCTGCTGTTCGTCGCATGGCCGGTCGCCGCGCAGTCGGTGCACAAATGCGCCGATGGTCGTGGCGGCCACAGTTACCAGTCGCAGCCCTGCCTCGATGGCGAAAGCCTGCGGACGTGGACGGCCGAGGTGCAGGATCCGCCGGCGACAACGGCAATGCAGCGCCCGACGAAACCGCCGACGCAGCGTCGTGCGGTCACATCGACGCGGGATCGTCCGACACGTGCGACGACGCCCCGACGCGACGACCAGCACGCGCGATGTCTGGCCGCACGTGCCAGTCGCGAAACCGCCTTGCGTAAGCTCGGCACACAGCGCCGCTATGACGATCTGCGCCGGCTCAACGAGCGCGTGTCCGCGGTCTGCAATCACCGCGGGCGCGGCTGAGGCGCCGGGCGATCAGGGATTGCAGGGGCGGTTGGTGCCTTCCCAGCCGTTCGGCAGTCGACGGATGACCTGGTCGCCGGCGCAGCGTTCGCCAGCTTCGAGTGGGGTCGAACGGTAGGCCACCAGTTTCGGTGCAGCAGGCGCTGCGACGGCCGGCTTCGGGTATTCGTAAATCACCCGCTCGGGCGAGGGCAGATGGCCGAGCTGGCGGGAGAAGGCGCCCGCATCGTCATCGCTGCGGCTGGCATGCAACCAGGCCGCGTTGGATGCGACCAGCAACGCCAGCAGCACGATCGCCATCGCCTGCCAGTTCGAACGCTGCCAGCGGGCGGGGAACAGAAACAGATTGCGTTGCCGATCCACGAGGCGCTCCGGAGTCCAGACAGACTGGATTCGATGCTAGGCGCCGGATACAGGGCGGACCACTAGGGGCAACCCTGTAAACGTTTTCCTGTGCATCCATCGGTGTGCACGCATCGCGCGGCCAAGGGCGCATGCATGAACCGGTCAGGCGTATCGCCACAACCATCGCGAGCCCGGCAAAAGGACTGGAAGGCCGATGCGGGAACCCATGGCGCATCGCGTTTCGAGGGTGTACAAATGTACACCATGAGTGATCTGTCTCCCCAGCGTGCCGCCGTCCTCGAATTCCTGCGCGAGCGCATCGCCGCAGGTGCGCCGCCGAGCCTGGCCGAGATTGCCGTCGCCTTCGGTTTCGCTTCGCGCAATGCCGCGCAGAAGCATGTGCAGGCGCTGGTCTCGGCCGGACTCGTCGAATTGCAGGCCGGTCAGAAGCGCGGGCTGCGGCTGCCGGGGCAGGGCGAACGCATGGCGGCGTTGCCGGTGCTCGGACGCGTGGCCGCCGGTGTGCCGATCGGCCCGGACACCGGCAGCGATCGCGTGCTGTGGCTGGACCGCAGCCTGTTTTCGTTGCGCCCGGATTACCTGCTGCGGGTCGAGGGCGATTCGATGATCGACGACGGCATTCTCGAAGGCGATCTCGTCGGCGTGCACCGCAGTCGCGATGCGCGCGACGGCCAGACCGTCGTCGCGCGGCTGGACGATGCCATCACCATCAAGCGGCTCGAACACCGCGAAGGTGGCGTGCGCCTGCTGCCGCGCAATCCCGCGCATGCGCCGATCGTGGTCGCCGTCGATGCCGACTTCGCGATCGAAGGCCTGTACTGCGGCCTGGTGCGGCAGGGCTGACATGGCGCCTGCACTCCAATCGCTGGATGCTCTGCTCGCCGCGCGCACGGTGTGGTCGGCTGGACGCGGCACGCGATGCGCCGACATCGGCCAGCCGACCGGACATGCCGCGCTCGATGCCGCGCTGCCGGGCGGTGGCTGGCCGCCGCGTGCATTGACCGAACTGCTGCTGCCTGCCGATGGCGTCGGCGAAATCTCCTTGCTGTTTCCGGCGTTGTCGCGCATCACCGCCGCCGGCGGGCGCGTGGTGCTGGTCGCGCCGCCGTGCATACCGTATGCACCGGCGTGGCAGGCGGCAGGCGTGCGGCTGGACGCGCTGGATGTCGTCGAGGCATCGCACACCGATGCGCTGTGGGCGTTCGAGCAATGTCTGCGCAGCGGTGCCTGTGCGGCCGTGCTGGGCTGGCCCGACACCGGTGATGCACGGTTGATGCGGCGCCTGCAGGTGGCGGCCGACAGCGGCGATTGCCATGCCTTTGCATTGCGCGATCGACGTCATGCGGCGAACGCCTCGCCGGCGGCGTTGAGGCTGGAATATCTGCCCGAGGTGCAGGCCTGGCAGGTGCGCAAATGCCGGGGCGGGCAGGTGCCGTCGCAACCGCTGCGATTGGCGAGCTGAATGCTCCTGCGATGCTCTGGGCCTGTCTTCTCCTGCCGCAACTGGCGCTCGACGCCGTTCTCCGTCGTCTGCCGGATCCCGACGCACCGTTCGCGCTGGTCGAAGGGCCCGCGCAACTGCGCACGCTGCACAGCGTCAACGACGCGGCGGGCGCGCACGGACTGAAGGCCCGCATGCGCCTGTCGGCCGCGCATGCGCTGCTGGCCGATGTGCGCACGCAACCGCACGATCCACTGGCCGAATCGACGGCGCATCGTTTTCTGGCCGCCTGGGCGTATCGCCACAGTTCGCTGGTGAGCCAGCAGTGGTCGCGCGCGATCGTGCTCGAAGTGCAGGCGAGCTTCCGTCTGTTCGGGCCATGGTCGCAGTTCGAACGCACGCTGCGCGAGGAACTGTCGGCGCTGGGTTTCGCGCATCGCATCGCGCTCGCGCCGTCGCCGACCGCCGCGCGTGTGCTGGTCGGTCTGCGCGATGGCTTCGCGGTGACCGGCGCGGCGGAACTGTCGGCGCTGCTGGATCGCACGCCGGTGCGTCGTGCCGCATTGCCGGGCGATGCCGGCGAACGCCTCTACCGCATGGGCGTACGCACGCTCGGTGCATTACGTGAATTGCCCGGTGCTGGCGTGCAGCGCCGGTTCGGCGCGGACGTGCTGGCGCACGTGCGCAGGCTGTATGGCGAGAGCGACGATCCGGTCGCCTGCTACACGCCGCCGGATCGTTTCGACATGCGCGTCGAACTTGGTTACGAAGTGGAAGCGCATCCGCCGCTGCTGTTTCCGTTGCGGCGCCTGATCAACGACCTGTGCACGTATCTCTCTGCGCGCGATGGTGGCGTGCAACGTTTCGTGATCGGGCTGGAACACGAGGAGGGCAGTACCGACGTCGAGGTCGGCCTGCTCGCACCCGAGCGCACGTCGACGATGTTGTTCGAACTCGCGCGCAACCGGCTCGAACGCACCGAAATCGCCAGGCCCGTCGTCGCGATGCGCCTGCTCGCGCGCGAGCTGCCACCGTTCGTGCCGGCCGCGCGCGATCTGTTCGATACCCGTCCGCAACAGGCGCTCGACTGGCCGCATCTGCGCGAACGGCTGCGCGCACGGCTCGGTGACGATGCGGTCTATCGGGTGACGCCGGCCGGCGATCCGCGCCCCGAACGCGCATGGTCGCGCCGCATCGGCGATGGCGGCGGCGCGATTGCGGATGCACCTGCGCGTCCGCCGCGTCCGGCCTGGCTGCTGCCGCAACCGGTGCCGCTGCACGACGCCGGCCTGCGCATCGTGTCCGGGCCGGAGCGTCTGGAAAGCGGCTGGTGGGACGACGCCGATGCGCGCCGCGATTACTACGTCGTCGAAACCCGCGAGGGCCAGCGCGGCTGGGCATTCGTGCCGCCGGGCCGCTTCGAGGGCTGGATGCTGCACGGCTGGTTCGCATGAGCTGGGACGATGCGATCGACGGCGTGGACCGCGACACGCCCGGCAGTCATGTGCCGCGTGCATTGCGTGTTGCCGGGCGCCTGCGTGCTGCCGCGAACGACGACGTCGCCCATGACACCCGCGACGATCTGCCTGCGTATGCCGAGCTGCACTGCCTGTCGGATTTTTCGTTCCTGCGCGGCGCGTCCAGCGCGGAACAGCTGTTCGCGCGCGCCGTGCATTGCGGCTACAGCGCGCTCGCGATCACCGATGAATGCTCGCTCGCCGGCATCGTGCGCGGGCTGGAGGCGTCGGAGGAAACCGGACTCAAGCTGATCGTCGGCAGCGAGTTCCGGCTCATCGACAACACACGTTTCGTGCTGCTGGTCGAAACCCGTGCGGGTTACGCGCAGCTGTGCGCGCTGATCACCCGCGGCCGCCGCGCCGGCACCAAGGGCCAGTACCGGCTCTCGCGCGCGGATGTCGAAGCCGAGTTCCGAGGGAAAACACCCGGGGTGTTCGCCGTATGGCTGCCGGGTGCCACGCCCGAAGCGGGGCAGGGCGCCTGGTTGCGCGACGTGTTTCCCGTACGGACGCATCTGGCCGTGGAACTGCACCGCGAACGCGACGATGCCGAGCGCCTCGCCGCGTTGCTGGCGCTGTCGCGCACGCTCGGCATCCCTGCCGTCGCCAGTGGCGACGTCCACATGGCCACCCGTCGCGAACGCATTCTGCAGGACACGTTGACCGCCATCCGCCACACCACACCGATCGCCGACTGCGGCGAGCACCTGTTCCGCAATGGCGAACGGCATCTGCGTTCGCGGCGCGCGCTCGGCAACATCTACGGCGCCGATCTGATGCAGGCCGCTGTCGATCTTGCGGCGCGCTGCAGTTTCGGCATGCGCGAACTGCATTACGACTATCCGGTCGAACTGGTGCCCGAGGGCCACACGCCGACGACGTGGCTGCGTCATCTGACGGAAGAGGGGATTCGCCTTCGCTGGCCGGGCGGGCCGACCCCCAAGGTCCGCGAGCTGATCGATTTCGAACTGGCATTGATCGCAAAGCTGAAGTACGAGGCGTTCTTCCTGACCGTCGCCGACATCGTCCGCTTCGCCAGAGGCGAGGGCATCCTGTGCCAGGGCCGCGGCTCGTCGGCTAATTCGGCGGTCTGCTACGCCCTCGCCATCACCGCAGTGAATCCGGACGACACGCGCCTGCTGATGGCGCGCTTCCTGTCGGAGAACCGCAACGAGCCGCCCGACATCGACGTCGACTTCGAGCACGAACGCCGCGAAGAAGTCATCCAGTACGTCTACGCCAAATACGGCCGCGAACGCGCCGCGCTGGCGGCGACGGTCATCGCCTATCGCGGCAAGAGCGCGGTGCGCGATGTCGCCAAGGCCTTCGGTCTGCCGCCGGACCAGATCGCGTTGCTCGCCAATTGCTACGGCTGGGGCAATGGCGAGGCGCCGATGGAACAGCGCATCAGCGAGGCCGGGTTCGATCTCGACAACCCGCTGATCGGAAAAATTCTCGTGATCACCGAGATGTTGCGCGACCACCCGCGGCATCTGTCGCAGCATGTCGGCGGTTTCGTCATCTCGAACGAATCGCTGTCGCATCTGGTGCCGATCGAAAACGCGGCGATGGACCACCGCACGATCATCCAGTGGGACAAGGACGATCTGGAAACCATGCAGCTGCTGAAGGTTGATTGCCTCGCGCTCGGCATGCTGACCTGCATCCGCAAGGCGCTCAATCTGGTGCGCGGCCAGCGCGGACGCGCTTTCGAAATCGCGACCCTGCCGCGCGAGGACGCGCGGACCTACGAGATGATCCAGATCGCCGACACCGTCGGCGTGTTCCAGATCGAATCGCGCGCGCAGATGGCAATGCTGCCGCGGCTCAAGCCGAAAGAGTTTTACGACCTCGTGGTCGAAGTCGCGATCGTGCGGCCCGGTCCGATCCAGGGCGACATGGTGCATCCGTATCTGCGACGCCGGCAGGGACACGAGCTGGTGACGTATCCCTCCGAAGGCGTGCGCGAAATCCTCGGGCCGACGCTCGGCGTGCCGCTGTTCCAGGAGCAGGTCATGGAGCTGGTGATCCACGCCGGCTACAACGCCGACGAGGCCGATGGTCTGCGTCGTTCGATGGCGGCCTGGCGTCGCGGCGGCGATATGGAACCACACCGCCTGCGGATCCGCGGGCTGATGGAAGACAAGGGCTACGCGTCGGAGTTCATCGACCAGATCTTCGACCAGATCAAAGGCTTCGGCTCCTACGGCTTTCCGCAGAGCCACGCGGCCTCGTTCGCGAAGCTGGTCTACGCCAGTTGCTGGCTCAAGCGGCATGAGCCTGCCGCGTTCGCCTGCGGCCTGCTCAATGCGCAGCCGATGGGTTTCTATTCGCCGAGCCAGATCGTGCAGGACGCCCGTCGCGGCAGTCCGCATCGCGCGGCGGTGGAGGTGTTGCCGGTCGACGTGATGGTCAGCGATCGCGATTGCACGCTGGTCGGCGGACGTCCGTGGTGCAGCGACGTCGATCCCGGCACGCAGCCCGACATCCGGCTCGGCCTGCGTCTGGTGGCCGGATTGTCGGAAACGATGGCCGACGCGATCGTCGCCGCACGCGCGCGTCGGCCGTTTTCCAGCGTCCAGGACCTGTGCCTGCGCGCCGGTCTGGACGAAAAGGCGCGCAGCGTGCTCGCCGAATCCGGTGCGCTGGCGTCGCTGGCCGGACATCGCAACGCGGCGCGTTGGGCGGTCTCGGGCATCGAGCGGCAACGGCCGCTGCTGCCGGGCAGTCCCGATGAAGACGTGGTCGAACTGCCGGAGCCGCGTGCGGGCGAGGAAATCCTGTCCGACTACCGCAGCACCGGCCTGACGCTGGGCCAGCACCCGATGGCCCTGCTGCGTGCGCAGATGGTCGAGCGCCGGATCATCGGCCTGCGCGATCTGCAGCAGCGCCGGCATGGCAGCGGCGTGCACGTCGCGGGACTTGTGACCCAACGCCAACGACCGGCGACGGCCAAGGGCACGATCTTCGTCACGCTGGAAGACGAGACCGGAATGATCAACGTGATCGTCTGGCCGCATCTCGCGTTGCGGCGTCGGCGTGCGTTGCTGGAATCGCGCCTGCTCGCGGTGCGCGGCCGATGGGAGCGCGTGGACGGCGTCGCCCATCTGATCGCCGGCGATCTGCAGGATCTCAGCGGCATGCTCGGCGGCATGCAGTTGCCGTCCCGGGATTTCCACTGAAGGCCTGTGGTCCGGCTTGGCACCATTCCTTTATGTTATATCGTAACTAATCAGCTCAATCCGGCCCGCCGCATGGTGTCCCGCCGCCTTCCTGTCCTCTCCGTGTTCTGCATGGCGGCGATGTCCGTCGGCCTTGCGCTTCCCGTCACGACATCGGCGCGCTTGCCGCCCGTCGCGCTCAACCACCTGTACGTGGTGCTGGATCAGGCCAGCTTCGATGCGATCCAGCGCAGCGACGCAGTCGCACGTCTGCTGTCGCCGCCCGATACCGGACTGCCGGGCTACGCCGCGCCGGACGATGGGGCAGACCGCCTGTTCCTGCGTGGACGCACGACATATCTGGAACTCTTCGCGCCCGGCAACCGGTTCGGCGAGCCCGTCGGCAGGGTAGGTCTGGCGATCGGATACGACGCGCCGCGCGATCTCGGTCGGCTGGAAACGGCTTGGCGCGCCGTGTATCCGGATGTGCGCCGGAGCGACGTGCACTGGCGTCGCACGACGCCGCCGGTGCCGTGGTACGACGCCGTGCAGCGCGATGCCACGGCTGACAATCCGCATCTCGTTCTGTGGGCGATGACCTATCGCCCGGAACTCGTCGCCTGGCTCGCACCGTCGGTGGATGCCACGCCGCGAACGTCGCGCGCCGACGTGCTCGCGCCGCGCTGGCGGCACGCGCAGGGCCTGATCGACATCATCGGTGTGCATGTCGGCGTGCCCGGCCCACTGCGGCAGCAGCTGGACGATCAGCTCAGCCGGGCAGGCTTGGATCGCCGCACATCCGGCGAAGACCTCGTGTTAGAGGGGCTCGGCTGGACCTTGCATCTGGCGGAAGCGGATGCGCCCGGCTTACGGGCTCTCGACCTGCAGACTGCGCCGCGCGCCGACGGTCCATGTGCGATGGACTGGGGCAGTACCCGGCTCGTGCTCGCCGCCGATGGCGAATCGCGCTGGTGGTTTGCCGGCAGGTCTCCGGCGCAGTCCGCACCCGTCTGTCCCACCGCAACACACTAGGAATTCCATGTCGCTGTATCACCGCATCGCCGAGCTGCAGGGCGATCGCCCTTGGGGCGCCGTGCTCGATGCCGGCACCGGCCGCAATTCGATGCGCTGGGTGCTGTCGCTGAAGACCGATCGCTGGACTGCCGTTACCGGCGCGGCGTCGATGGCGCGGACGACTGAAACGGAAATCGGCGCGCGTCGGCGGGATGTGGATCGTCTGGTCGTCGGCAACTGGCTCGATCCCACGCTGCTCGCGGGCGAGCGCTACGACACCGTGCTCGCCGACTATCTGCTTGGCGCGATCGAAGGCTTCGCGCCGTACTGGCAGGACCAGTTGTTCGCGCGTCTTTACGATCTGGTCGCGCCGGGCGGTCGTCTGTACGTCGTCGGTCTCGAACCCTACGTGCCCCAACATCCCGATGCGCTCGACGCGGCCGGCAGTCTGGTCACGCGCATCGGGCGTCTGCGTGATGCCTGCCTGCTGCTGGCCGGCGATCGGCCGTATCGCGAATATCCAGCCGACTGGACGCTGCGTCAGATCGAACGTGCAGGCTTTCGCGTGCTGCATGCGGAACAGGTGCCGATCCGCTTCGGCACACGCTTCGTTGACGGGCAGCTCGACATGTGCGGGCGTGTGCTCGAACGCGTGGCGGATCGCCAACTCGCTGCTGCTCTGCACGCCCATGCCGAAGCCTTGCGCATGGAGGCGCATCTGCGGATCGCCGAGGACGGTGGTCTGCGGACCGGCCACGATTATGTGATCGCGGCGGAGGTGATTTGAGGTGATTAGGTTGGTGCTTGAGCGTGCCGGCCCTCACCCGACGCGCGGGGCGCGTCGACCTCTCCCATAGGGAGAGGTACATCTGGCGCGCGATCGCAGATTTACAGCGATCGAGTTACTTGGCGCCTTAACCCATGACGATCAAACGGCTCGCCGCCAGATGGTGATGCCGCCTCAGCGCGGCATCGGATCGGTCGGCTCGTCCACCGGCGGCGTGCGCTCGCCGCGCACGCGCATCGCGTTGCGCTTGGCCCACAGGTTCAGCATCTCGACCGCAGCCGAGAAGCCCATCGAACCGTAGATGTAACCCTTCGGGATGTGCAGACCGAAACCGTCGAGCAGCAGGTAGATACCGATCAGCACGATGAAGGTCAGCGCCAGCATCTTCACCGTCGGATTCGCGTCGATGAACTTGCCCAGCGGCTGCGCCGCCAGCAGCATCACCGCGACCGCCAGCAGGATCGCGCAGACCATCACCGGCACGTAGTCGCCGGCCATGCCGACCGCGGCGATCACCGAGTCGAGCGAGAACACGATGTCGATGACCGCGATCTGCGCGATCACCGCGCCGAACGAGGCCGTCGCCTTGCCGAGCGTGCCGTGCGCTTCGCCGTCTTCGCCCTTGAGCTGCTCGCGGATCTCCATCGCGCCCTTCACGATCAGGAACAGACCGCCGAGGATCAGCACCAGATCGCGCACCGAGATGCCGCGCCCGAAGAGTTCGAACAGCGGCTCGGTCAGTCCGGCCAGCCAGGCCAGCATCAGCAGCAGGCCGATGCGTGTGATGCACGCGACCGCGATGCCGAACTTGCGCGCGAACTCGCGCTGCTCGACCGGCAGCTTGGACACCGCGATCGAGATGAAGACCAGGTTGTCGATGCCGAGCACGATTTCGATCGCACTGAGCGTGATCAGCAGGATCCAGACCTGCGGGTCGGTAATCAATTCCATCATCGGTGACACGTCCTCAGTGGGGTTCGGGCAACGCGGCGGCCATCAGGCGCGCATCGGAGCACGCAGGATCTGACGGCGGCGTGTGGATCAGATCGACCCGGAGGTCGGCAGCGGGGCCGGCACGTTGAGCTGTCCGCCCGAGGCGACATAAGCCGCAAGCGCCTGTCCCTGGCTCAGCAGATGCTGTTCCATCGTCCGACCGGCGGCGTCCGCATCGCGCTTGCGGAAGCAGTCCATCAGCGCACGGTGTTCGGACAGCGACTGCGCCGTGCGGCCGGGCGTCAGCAATTGCCGGCCGCGGTGCATCTTCAGGATCCGGTGCAGATCGTGGGTGATGCGGATCAGCCACGGGTTGCCGGCGTAGCGCTGCACGGTCTCGTGGATGACGTAGTTGTTGCGGTAGTACTCGGCGATGTTGCCGGTCTCGACCGCGGATTCCATTGCCGCGTGCAGGCTTTCCAGCAGCGCAAGCCCAGCATCGTCGATGTTGCGCACGGCCTCGTGCGCGCAGCGCCCTTCGAGCATCGCCATCACCGGGAACAGCTGGTTGAGATCCTCCAGCGTCAGCCGGGTCACGCGACTGCCGCGGCCCGCATCGATCTGCACCAGGCCTTCAGCGGCCAGCAGCTTCAGCGCTTCGCGCAGCGGCGTGCGGCTGATGCCGAGGCGTTCGCACAGATCGGGCTCGTCGATCCATTCGCCCGGCGGCAGCTGATAGTCGTAGATCAGCTCGCGCACCTGCTCGGCGACTTCTTCGTAGAGCGGTGCACGTTTGCGCGTGGGTGTGGAGCCGATGGCCATGATCTGAGCGGAAATCCAGGACGTTGCAGTGTATCGGGGTTGGTGTGCGGACGACCCGGCCTGCCGCGGAGGGGCGACAGGCCGGGCGCCGCGTGGAACAGACTTACATCCAGCCCGGCACGACGAAGATCAGCCAGGCCAGCAGCGGGGCGAACGCGACCACGAGACCGCTGTAGATCAGGAAGCGGCGGAACAGGGCTTCGCGTTCTTCCTTCGCGGCCGAGGCCACGACCAGCGCGCCGTTGGTCGAGAACGGGCTGACATCGACGACCGTCGAGGACACCGCCAGCGCGCAGATCACGCCGGCCGCGCTCAGATGGCCCTGCATCAGGAACGGCACGGCCAGCGGAATCGTTGCGCCCAGCACCGCGGCGGACGAGGCGAACGCCGACACGATGCCGCCGACGTAGCAAACCAGCAGCGCGCCCAGCAGCGGAATGCCGATGCTCGACACGCCGTGGCCGACGAAATCCACCGCGCCCGCGTTCTGCAGCACGCCGATGTAGGTCACCACGCCCGAGATCAGCAACACCGTCGACCAGCTGATGCCGTCGACCGCGCCCTTCTGGCTGTTGGGCGAGAGCAGAGCGAGCACCACGGCCACGGTGATCGACACCAGACCGACGTTGAGATCGTAGATCAGCGCGCCGACACCGAGACCGGCGAGGCCGATCAGGGTGAACAGCCGCTCACGGGTCATGCCGACCGCTTCGAGCGCATCGGGATCGTTCGACAGCGTGCCGCCGCCGGCCGACAGCAGAGCGCCGTGGCCTTCGATCGCGAACTGTCGCGACGAGGCCTGCGGGCCACCGGCGACCGCGAATTCGCCACCGCCCGACGTCGCCGCCATCGTCACCGAACCGCGGCGCAGCAGCGAGATGCCACCGAAGGCGAAGAAGCAGATCACGCCCATCATCAGGTTGAAACCGAGGCTGGTCAGGAACACCGCCATCTCGGTGACCTCGAGTCCGGCCTTCTGCACGACGCCGTTGGTGATGCTGCCGTAGACGCTGATCGGCGAGAAACCGCCGGCCTGCGCGCCGTGGATCACCAGCAGACCCATCATCAGCGGGTTGATCTTGTACTGCTTGGCGAAGCGCAGCGCGACCGGACCGATGATCGCGACCGCCGCCGGCCCCAGCGCACCGAACGCGGTGAGCACCGCGGTGACTACGAACATCACCCACGGAATGGCGACGATGCGTCCCCGCACTGCGCGCACCGCCCAGTGCACCAGCAGATCGATCGTGCCGTTCTTCTGCGCGATCGCGAACAGGTACGTGATGCCGACCAGGGTGAGGAACAGATCGCCCGGAAAACCGGCGAGCACTTCCTTGCCTTCCATGCCGACGAACAGGCCGCCGATGATGAAGGCGAGCGCGAACGCGACCGCGCCCATGTTGATGGGCAATGCGGTGGCGACGATGAACATGATCACCAGACCGATGATCGTTGCGATTTGTGGACTCATGCGCCATCCCAGACACCTGACTCGGCGACATCACGGATGGAAGCCCGCCATCCCGGGTCAACACGCTTACTTGTGGTTCCGCACACTCACTGCATCCGGCCCAGCGCGGCGTGCACCCAATCGGCAGCACCGTCCAGACTTCGGAATTCTTCGACCGCGCGCACTTCGCAGCACGGATACGCGGGCGCGACCATGCGCGCGAGCGCAGTGCCGGGACCCAGTTGCAGGAACACGCGCGCGCCCCGTTCGAACGCCTGGCGCATGACCTGCGCCCATTCGACGGTCTGCGCGAGCTGAAGCGAAAGCGTGCGTTCGACGGCGGCGCGATCGCGCACCGGGCGCGCGTCGATGCCGGCGAGCACCGGCAGCGTCGGCGCCTGGATCGAAGCGTCGGCGAGCACCTGCGCGAATCCGCGCGCCGCGTCTGCGAGCAACGGCGTATGTGCCGGCACGTGCACCGGTAACGGACGGACTTCGGCGCCGCGCGCGGTCGCGACTTCGGCCAGTGCCTGCAGCGCATCGAGGCGACCGCCGACGACGAAATGATCGGATCCGTTGGCGATGGCGATGTGTACCGCGTGCGCGGTGCACAGCGCCTGCAACGGTTCGCGTTCCAGGCCGAGTACGGCCTGCATCCCGGCATCCGGCGGGCTTGCCGCGTCCATCAGCCGTGCGCGCCGCGCCGACAGCGCAAGGCAGGCCGGGGCGTCGACGCTGCCCGCGATCGCATGCGCGGCCAGTTCGCCGATGCTGTAACCGGCGACCAGCAGTGGCGTCGGCACACGGTTTCGCAGGCCTTGCCAGTGGGCGAGGCTGGCCGCGCACAAAAGTGGCTGCGCATTGGCGTTGTCGAAGCGGTCTTCGGATGCAGCGGCGCTGTCTGCGGTGCGGCCGAGGACATCCGCAAGCGCGTCGAGGATCGATCGTGCGGCTGCGACGTCACGCACGCGATCGAACATCCCGGGATGCTGCGCGCCTTGGCCGGGGCAGAGCAGGGCGAGGCTCATACAGCCTCCTGCTGCAGCAGAAACCAGCTGCAGGCCAACAGGTCGGCGCTGCCGCCGGGGCTGAGCCGGCGCGCGGCGAATGCGTTGCAGAGCGTCTGCAGACGCGCGCGCCAAGCGGGCGCGAACGCGCCGCCGTCAGCGATGAATCCGGTCGCCTGTTCTCGCGCCCAGCGCAGACCTTCGGCGCCGCCACGATGCAGCAGGTTGAGATCGTCGACGTGGGCGAGGAGCTGCATCAGCGTGTGGCACAGCGCCGCTTCGCGTGGCAGGCCCGCACCCAATGCATGACGCAGGGTCGGCAGCGCGAGCGTGCGCAGGATCGGATAGCCAGCCGCCGCCTGTTCGCGCACACCGGCAACGCCATGACGCGTACGTGCGCGCTGGCCGGGGCTGTGCGGATCGAGTGGCGCGGCATCGAGCGCATGCGTCCACTGCCGCACGCCATCGCAGACCTGTTCGCCGGTCGGCGTCGTGCCGGATGTCTGTCGATGCGACGCTGCGGAGGCGACCAGCAGGCCGAGACTGAAGATCGCGCCGCGATGCGTGTTGACGCCGCCGGTCGCGCGCAGCATCGCGATCTCCGCCGCGATGCCGTGCTGTCGCAGCACCTCGAAGTCATCGCCGCGCGCGCCTGCGGATGCAATCGCGCGGAAGTAATGCCGCAACGCGAACAAACTGCGCAGGAAGGTGCCGGCGTCCATGTCGTCATGGCTGCCGGTGTCGAACGGCGTGACCAGTCCGGGTTTCAGATCGCAGGCGAGTTCGGCGTGCAGGCTGGCGATCGCGAGCCGGCCCAGACGTGCGTTGTCGATGTCGACGCGGGGCGTGGAAACGCTGCGCGCGATGGTGTTCATGCGGCCACGTCCTGCGCGGCGAACAGGCGCTCGCGATGTTCTAGCATTGCGCCGTCGATGCGCTTGACCAGCACCTGGCGCGTGTCGCCGGCGTACTCGCGCCAGTGCACGGCGCTGCCGTCGGCCAGACACAGCTCACCGTCGACACGCTTGCCGGACTTCGATTCCCAGGCCAGCAGACGTGCGACCAGCGCATCGGCCTGCGCGGCGTCGTCCACCGTCCACAGCAGATCGATGTCCGAGCGCGCATGCACGTACGCCAGACCGGTCAGCGCCTGCCAGGCGAATGCACCGAACACACGCGCCGGCCGGATAGCGTCGAGTGCAGTCAGCGCATCGCGCCAGTCGTCGGGCAGGTGCGCATCCAGTCGCGTGATGACATCACGGAGGCTCAGCGGCGACTGGTGACAGACCACATGCTGCATCGGCACGCCCAGCGACAGGCGCTGCTTGCCTTCGTTCGGCGGCAGCGGCACGCCGAGGCGCACGCGCGGATCGGGATCGCTCGCGGTGCGCCGGGCGACGACCGCGGGAAAGCCCCGCGCGAACCACGCGGTCAGGCGCGACTCGTGTGCGGCCACATCGGCCTGCCAGTCGGCCTTCGCCGACAGCCAGACCAGCGTGTGGCGGGCGAGCCGCTCAGGCATCGCCGTTGGCCACCGCGGCTGCTACGCGGGCCGACAGCGTGCGCCCGCCACGTTCCGCGCCCAGCACCGCGCGGCGATCGCCGTCAGCCGGCGTGCGCAAGGCCTGCAGCAGCGCCTGCGCGAGATCGCCGTCCCACACAGACTGCACCGCGCCCATCGCCACGTAGTTCTCCACACCGGGCGCGAACACCGGCGAGGTGCGGCTCAAGGCCTGCAGTTTCTCCAGCGGCTGTTTGGTGACGCGCGCCATCGCGCGCAGATCCATCACCCGCACTTGGGCATCGGGCAGGGCATGGATGTGATCGGCCATCAGACCGAACGACAGGAAGCCGCCGCTGACCGATTCGCCGTAGACCAGGGTCACCAGCGTCGCGCCGCGTCGCCGCGCGAGATCCAGCGTCTGTGCCAGATGCGCGAAGTAGCCGTTGATGCCCAGCAGTTCGTCGCGACGCGCGAGGCGTTGGCCGGCGGTGTCGACCAGCATCACAATCGGTCGCTGCGGATGCGCGGCGGTGCTGGCGAGTACGGTGTCGGCGAGCGCGAGTGCGTGATCCACGCCGACTTCGATCTTGTCAATGGTGCCGATGACGGTGACCTCGCCGTCGTCGGTGGTCGCGCTGCCGGTGAGCACGGAATCGTTGATGTCGATCGCATGACCGCGTGGAAACAGCGCGTCCAGCAGCGTGTCGAGCGGCGCGGTCATGGCAGGCTCCGGTTCGCCGTAGCAGCGAGGAAGGCGTCGGTCTCGAGCAGCGGCAGGCGGTCCGGATCGGCGATGCCCTGCAGCGCCCAGATCTCCAAGCCGTCGCGGCAATCGCCCCAGGCCTGCGCGAGTGCTTTCAGCGCGGTGTGGCGCGCCTGCAATGCGACGAGTGCATCGTCGGTGTCGATGCTGGGCGTGTCCGGCTGCAGCGCCTGGAACGCCGCCTGCGCGAAGGCCTCGATCGCATCGGGCACCAGACCCTGCGCCTGATCGATCAGATAGCGATGCTTGCCGCCGGTAACGCGCCAGACCAGGGCGCGATCGCGCGAGTCGAATTCCTCCACGCCGCGCACGGTCTCGATCACTTCCGGGCCCGACAGCGACAGCCGGCCTTCCTCGGACATGATCACCGTCGTGCAGCAGCGGGCGACGATGCCCATGCCGCCGAATGCGCCGTTGCCACTGCCAATCAGGGCCACCACTGGCACGCCGGCCGCACGCGCGACGAGGGTGGCGCGCATGATTTCGGAGATCGCGATCAGCCCCGCGTTGGCTTCGTGCAGACGCACGCCGCCGGTGTCGAGCAGCAGCAGAACGCCGTCGGGTTTCTGCGCAGCCGCACGCCGCAGCAGGCCGGTGAGCTTGGCGCCGTGCACTTCGCCGACGCCGCCACCCATGAACTCACCCTGCTGCGCGGCGACCAGCACGGACTTGCCGCGCAAGGTGCCCGCGCCGACGACGATGCCGTCATCGAAGGCCGCCGGCTGGTCGAGCTGCGCGAGATGCGGACTCATCGCGCGATGCGTCGGTCCGAGAAATTCCACAAACGAATCCGCGTCGAGCAGACCCGCGATGCGTTCGCGCGCATCCGCCTCGTAGAAGCTGTGTCGGCGCGCGAGGCTCATGCGCGGCTCCCGGCGTGCAGGGTTTCGACCGCCTGGTCGAGACGCAGGCTGACGACGGCGGGCGTGGCGCCGGCATCGTTGATCGACACGCGCACATCGCGCAGCGGATGGCGCTGGGCGAAGTCGGCGATCACCGCCTGCCAGATCGTGCCGAAGCCCTGCGCCGCGGTGACGATGTGCACGGCCAATTGCCCGTTCTGCGGCGCCGGTTCCAGCAGCACTTCGAGATTGCCCGAGGCGAGCACGCCAACCAGCACCGCATCGCCGGCGAAGCGCACGGACGACGTGCCATCGAATCGATAATCGAGGGTTTCCATCGCAGGCCCTTACCAGTTGCGGAAGCGTTTGGGCGGGTTGTACAGACCGCCGGACCAGCGCACGAGATCCTTGACCGAGCGCGCGGCCAGCAGGTCGCGGCTCGCGTCGCGCACGTTGATGCCGAGGTCTTCGGGGCGGCGGATCACGCCGCGGTCGCGCAGGTTTTCGACCATCGCGCGACCGCGTCCGAGACCCACGGCCGTGTAGCCGGCGACGCCGCGGATCGCCTGTTCGCGTTCCTCCGGCGTGCGGCACAGCAGCAGGTTGGCGATGCCTTCCTCGGTCAGCACGTGGCTGACGTCGTCGCCGTAGATCATCACCGGCGGCAGCGGCATCGACGCACGTTCGGCGAGTTCCCAGGCATCGAGGCGTTCGACGAACGCCGGTGCCATGTGTTCGCGGAAGGTTTCGACCATCTGCACGACCAGCTTGCGGCCGCGCGGCATTTCGCCGGGACGTGCCGCCTGTTGTCCGGCCTTGAGCCAGGCCTCGCTGGCGTGGCGGCGGCCGCGCGCGTCCGAGCCCATGTTCGGCGCACCGCCGAAGCCGGCGATGCGGTCGCGTGTCGCCGTCGAACTGTTGCCCTGCAGATCGACCTGCAGCGTCGAGCCGATGAACATGTCGCAGGCATAGAGTCCAGCGGTCTGCGAATACGCGCGGTTCGAACGCATCGAACCATCTGCGCCGGTGAAGAACACATCCCCGCGCGCGGCGATGTACTGCTCCATGCCGAGTTCCGAGCCGAAGGAGTGCACGGATTTGACGAAGCCCGATTCGATCGCCGGAATCAGCGCCGGATGCGGATTGAGCGCCCAGTGCTGGCAAATCCTGCCTTTCAGCCCCAGCGATTCGGCATATGTGGGCAGCAACAGTTCGATCGCCGCGGTGTCGAAACCGATGCCGTGGTTGAGCCGGTTGACGCCGTACTCGGCATAGATGCCCTTGATGGCCATCATCGCCATCAGCACCTGGATTTCGGAGATCTGCGCAGGGTCGCGGGTGAACAGCGGTTCGATGTGATTCGGCTTCGGCGCCTGCACCACGAAGTTGACCCAGTCACCGGGAATGTCGACGCGGGGGAGGGTGTCGACGATCTCGTTGACCTGGGCGATGACGATGCCGCCGCCGAACGCGGTGGCCTCGACGATCACCGGTGTGTCTTCGGTATTCGGGCCGGTGTAGAGATTGCCGTGGCGATCGGCGGCCTGCGCGGCGACCAGGGCGACGCCCGGCGTGAGATCGATGAAGTAGCGGCCGAACAGTTCCAGATAGGTGTGGATCGCGCCGATCTGGATGCGGCCTTCGGCGACCAGGTTGGCCAGCCGCACCGCCTGCGGGCCGGAGAACGAGAAGTCGAGCTTCGATGCGATGCCGCGTTCGAACACGTCGAGGTGCGACGGCAGCGACAGCACCGACTGCACCATGTGCAGATCGTGGATGCGGGCGGGGTCGAGATCGGCGAGCGACTGGGCGAGGAAATCCGCCTGCTTCTGGTTGTTGCCCTCCAGGCATACCTTGTCGCCCGGTTCGAGAATCGCGTGCAGCAGATGCCCGATATCGGGCGCGGCGACCTCGTGTCCGGTCGTCCACTCGGACGCCCGCTCCAGACGGGTGCGGCGGTTGCGTTGGCGGTGGTCCCAGCTGGGCTGCGCCATGTCGGTCTCTCGTGATGATGGATTAATTACTCCATAATTATGAAAGAGGCGCAACCTTGCAGCGCAGCATTCCGACGGGCGGTTGCGGCGTATTCAAGCGCTGAAGACTCGGTCAGCGGTTGGCTGTCAAAGCCCGGTGCGACGGGCTTCCGGTGAGCGGCGCAACGACACGGCAGGGCCGGACGCGAGCGTGTGCGCGTGGCTGTTGTGCGAACGACCGTCTCAGGGATTGCGCCCCTTCGTCACCGGCAACAGGGCCGTCGCCAGGCCGAGCAGGGGCAGGAACGCGGTGACCTGATAGACCCAGACGATGCCGCGTGCATCGGCGAGCTGGCCGAGTGCGGCAGCGCCGATGCCGCCGATGCCGAACATCAGACCGAACATCAAACCGGAAATCATGCCGACGCGGCCGGGCACCGCTTCCTGTGCGTAAACGACCAGCGCGGCGAAGGCCGACGACATCACCAGGCCGATGAGCACCGCGAGCACGGCCGTCATCGCCAGGCCGACGTGGGGCAGGGCGAGCGCGAACGGCGCGACGCCGAGGAAGGAAATCCAGATCACCGCCTTGCGGCCGATGCGATCGCCGATCGGGCCGCCGGCGAACGTGCCCAGCGCGATCGCGCCGAGGAACAGGAACAGATAGACCTGGCTCTGTTGCACGCTCACGCCGAAACGCTGGATCAGATAGAAGGTGAAGTAGTTGGTGAACGAGGCGATGTAGACGAACTTCGCGAACATCAGCACCGACACCACCGCGATCGCCTGCACGATCTTGCCGCGCGGCAGTCCCGTGCCGCGGGTGACCGCAAGCCGCGTCAACCGCGCCTGGCCATGCAGTACCGTCCATTTCCTCAGTCGCAGCAGCACGAACACGGCAAGCGCGGCGACCAGCAGGAACCACGCAATGGCGGACTGCCCGTGTGGAATCACGATGGCCGCGGCCAGCAGAGGACCGATCGCCGAACCGGTATTGCCGCCGACCTGGAATGTCGATTGCGCGGTACCGAAGCGACCACCGGAGCCCATCCGCGCCACGCGCGACGCTTCGGGATGGAAGGTCGCCGAGCCCACGCCGACGATCGCCGCGGCGACGAGCAACATCGAGTAGCTGTGCGCCATCGCCAGCACACCGATGCCCACGAATGTCACCGCCATGCCGGCCGGCAACAACCAGGGCAGGGGACGCTTGTCGGTGTATAGACCGATCCACGGCTGCAGCAGCGACGCGGTGATCTGGTAGACCAGCGCGATCACGCCGATCTGGCCGAAGTCCAGGTCGAAATCGCCCTTCAGCATCGGGAAGATCGCCGGCAGCATCGCCTGGATCAGATCGTTGAGCAGATGCGCGAACGCCGCCGCACCGACGACGCGGATCGCGAAGCCCTGGGGCGGGGTGGAGAGGTCGGCTGCGGGCGCAGCCGCGGCTTCAGGGAGGTGTACGGGGTCGGACATCGGATGCGATGGCGTTCCGGTGTGGCGCGGCAGCGTGCGTCAGCAGAAATCCGCTGATCATCGCGGCCGGGCGACTGCGCCGGATGCGCGGGTCATGTGGGGGCTGCAGATTAGAGCCTCGCGCAGCGCCCGTCTTGCGCGGCAGCGACACTGTCTGTCGCGTTCTGGAGATCGGCAAGGCATTTGATCGGGTCGGACCGCCGCGAAGTGCGGGATGACCGGCGGGCAGGGCGATGCGCCGCGGCGCTTATGCGATGGGCATGGCCGCTCGACAAACGTGTACGTCTCCTTAGAATTCGCCGTTCAGGGGATGGAGCTTCAACGAATGGATTCGATGTCGAAGCGGCTTGCGCTGCTCGTCGTGCTGGCGTGGTCCAGTCCGGTGGCCGCACAGCACGTGTACAAATGCGTCAACTGGCAAGGCGCGGTGACCTACCAGTCCGAGCGTTGCAGTGATCGCGACCGGATCGATCGCGTGTACGACACGAACCGCGAGATCGAGGTCGACGGTCGCGTCGTCCGCAATTTCGTGCCCAGCACGGCTGCAAACGATCCCGCACTGTCGCGGCGCTACGGCAGCCCGCAGAACGCCGATGGCAGCTACAAGTCGGATTCGCTGTGCGGTGTCGTGACCGCAGCGACCAGTGGCCACCGGCGTTACCGGAACATCGAATCACTCGCGGGCGATGCAAGGCTGCGCTCGGCGCATTGCAATCACACGCGCGGCCCTGGTAGCTGAAAGTAGCCGGCCAGGCGTGGCTCTGCACGTGCGCGGTGACACTGCAAATATGGAAAAGCCGACGTCTCGCGCCGATCAGTTTTCATACGAGTGATCAGGCACCGCTAAACAACATCCGTCGACCGACAATTGAAGTAACAACAAATGTTACATTTAGCGCTCTGGATTTTCAGTGGAGTGCGGTGTGTCTTTCTCGGATCGAGCCGCAGTCGCGGAATACGCCGCCAACGTCGTCCGTCAGGTGCCGGGCGTCCATGCGCTGCATCGGATGGCGCACGTGTTGCTTGATGAGCATGTACCTGCCGATGGAAACGTGCTTGTGCTCGGCGCAGGCGGCGGGATGGAACTGGCGGCGTTCGCCGATTGCAGTCCTGGATGGCGTTTCACCGGCGTCGATCCGTCCGCGGAAATGCTGGCGCTCGCGACCCGCACACTTGGACCGCACGCGTCGCGCGTCGATCTCATCCACGGTTACATCGCGTCCGCGCCTGACATCGCGTTCGACGGGGCGACCTGTCTGCTGACACTGCACTTTCTGGATCGCGACGCGCGTCTCGACACCCTGCGTGAACTGCGGCGTCGTCTGAAACCAGGCGCGCCGCTGGTGATCGCGCATCACAGCGTGCCCGATGATGTTGTGGAGAAGCGGCGCTGGTTTCGACGCTGGGCCGCGTTCGCAGCCGTCGACAGCTTGTCCACCGGAGAGGCGTCCGAGCGTGCCGACATGATGGCGAGCCGTCTGCCGACACTTTCCCCCGAAGCGGAGACCGCAATCCTGCAGGAGGCAGGCTTTGAGCGGCCCAGCCTGTTCTATGCGGCGCTCACGTTCCGGGGATGGGTCGCGTACGCGGGGTAGGTTTCAGTCCTGCCCGATCCGCTGCAGATCCTCGCGGAACAGCGCCGGCTCGCCGGACAGCGGCAGATTGTCCTGATCCCGCGGACCATCGAGTGCGTTTTCGGCGTTAGAGCTGGCGCGCGCATGATGTTCCGGCGCATCGCAACGCGGCGCTGACGCGTGCCACACGCCTCGCCGCTACTTTGATGCTGCCCTCGTCTTTCCCGTATTCGCGCAGGAGCATTCCGACATGAAGATCACCCGTGCAGGCAGTCAACCGTCCGCCGCAGGCCCGGCGGACTATTTCACCGGCCAGGTCCGCCTCGATGCACCGTTCCAGACCGAAGCGCCCGCGCGCGTCGGAGGCGCCACGGTGACGTTCGAACCCGGTGCACGCACTGCATGGCATACGCATCCGCTCGGACAGACGCTGATCGTCACCGCGGGCGCCGGCTTCGTGCAGCGCTGGGAAGGCGAGGCCGAGCCGATCCGGGTCGGCGACATCGTCTGGATTCCGCCAGGCATCAAGCACTGGCACGGCGCGGGACCCGAGACTGCGATGACACACATCGCGATCGCCGAATCGCAGGGCGGTACGGCGGTCACGTGGCTGGAACAGGTCAGCGACGCGCAGTATCCGGGCAAGACGCCTTGATCCGGATCTTGATGCCGACACTCGACATCGGCGCGTCCGATACCCGGCGCGCACCGTGAGCAGGCCCCAGGCGACGGGCATCGATCGGCGCCGCTTTCTCGGCGTCGCAGCGGGCGCCACTGTTGCCGTGGGTCTCGCTGGCTTCGGCTTCCTGCACGGCGTGCCGGCCGCCCGCGCGCAGGCGCGGGGCGTGGGACGCGCACTGACTGTCTTCTACAGCCGGACCGGTCACACGCGCAGCGTCGCCGAGGCCATCCATCGTCGCGTCGGCGGCGATCTGGTCCGCGTCGACACCGCGACGCCGTATCCCGAGGATTACGACGCCACCGTCGCCCAGGCACGGCGCGAACGCGACAGCGGCGCGTGGCCGCAACTGGCCACGCGCGTCGAGTCGATCCGCGATTACGACATCGTCTTTCTCGGCACACCGATCTGGGGCGATCATCTCAATCCGCCGATGAAGCGCTTCCTGTCCGACCACGCTGCAGCGCTGTCGGGCACCGCGCTCGCACCGTTCGCGACCTACATCGTGAGCCGCATGGGGCAGGTGCGCGGGAACATTCTGGACATCGCACCCGGGGTGAGGCTGCGCGACGGTCTCGCGATACGCGGCGAAGACGCCGCTCGTCCGGATCGCGATGTGGATGTCTGGCTGGGCCGTCTGGGCCTGCCGCTTCGACAGATCGAGCGGTGAGGGCAGCGCGGCACACGATCACTGGCCGCGCGCGCGATGCCGTCAGCCAGGCTTCAACTCGACGACGACTTTGCCCTTGGCGCGGCCCTTGCCCAGATGGACGAGCGCCTCATGCGCCTGATCGAACGGAAACACCCGGTCGATGACGGGGCGGATCCGGCCGGATTCGAGCAACGTGGCGATCTCCGCGAGTTGCGCGCCATCCGGACGCACGAACAGGAAGGAATACGAGAGGTCACGCTGCGCCGCGAGGCGCCGGATCTTCCGGCTCATCCATCCGAACACCAGCGCCAGCAGACCGTTGAGCTTGCGCGCACGGGCGAACGCCGGGTCGAGCGGCCCGACCAGCGAGACGATGCGGCCACCGGGTTTCAGGATGCCGACGGACTGTTCGATCACGTCGCCACGCAGCGTGCCGAGTACGACGTCGTAATCGCGCAGCACCGTGTCGAACGTGTCCTGCGTGTAATCGACGACTTCATCCGCGCCCAGGTCACGCACCAGCGACACATTGCCGGTGCTGGTGGTGGTGCCGACGTGTGCGCCCAGATGCTTCGCCAGCTGGATCGCGAATGTGCCGATGCCGCCAGAGCCGGCCGGTACGAACACCTTCTCGCCGGTTTGGAGATTCGTGCGCTCGCGCAGTGCCTGCCAGGCGGTCAGACCGACCATCGGGATCGACGCGGCCTGTACGAAATCGAGATTGGCCGGCTTGTGGGCCGCGACGCGCTCGGGCACCGCTGCGAACTCCGCGAGTGATCCGTTGCCCAGATCGAACAGACTCGCGTAGACCGCATCGCCCGGCTTGAAACGGGTCACGTTCCGGCCGATTTCGACAACGATACCGGCCAGATCGCTGCCCAGCGTTGCCGGCAGATCGAACTTCAACACAGCTTTGAAGGCGCCTGTCGGAATCACGTTGTCGATCGGATTCAGGCCCACCGCGTGGATCTGTACCAGCAGTTCGTCGGGGCCCGGGACCGGGCGCGGCACATCGCTGAAACCAATACCCGGCGACTTGCCGTAACGCTTGAACGTGAGTGCCTGCATCGTGGTGCGTCCTTGAACTTGCGTGGGTCCGCCGTTCGCAATGCGGCCGGCCGCGTCTGAAGTGGATCAGCGCGTGGTGTGATACCGCTTAGCGGCATGCGCTTGGCGCAGATCCGACATCAGACCCAGACGTGCGGCGTCCAGTGCATCCCAGCGTTCGGCCACGTGCAGCGGCGGAATGGTCACGGCTTCGAGCCGGTCGAACCCCACCAGCGCGGCATCCACCAGTTCGGCGGTGTCCATCAGATCGGGCAGGGTGGCGGGATCGACACCTGCCCGTTCCCAGATCTCGGTGCGCGTGCCGGCGGGCAGCACGGCCTGCACGTAGACGCCCTTCGGGCCGAGTTCCAGGCGCAGTCCTTGCGAGAGATACAGCAGAAATGCCTTGGTCGCGTCGTAGACCAGCGCGCCGAATTCCGGTGCAAAGCCGACCACCGATCCGATGTTGACGATCGCGCCTGCACCCGTTTGGGCGAGGCGGGGCGCGATAGCCGCGGCGAGCTGCGTCGGCGCCGCGGTGTTGAGCGCGATCAGGCGCGCGACGCTGTCGCTCGACTGGTCGAGAAAACCGCCGGACTGGGCTGCGCCTGCGTTGTTGATCAGGATGCCGATGCGCGCGTCGGTGCGCAGGCGCGCGGACACCGCTTCGAGATCCTGCGGATGCGTCAGATCGGCGCGCAGCACATCGATCGTGACCCCGGTTTCAGCGCGCAGACGGGCGGCCAGCGCCTCGAGACGGGACTGGTCGCGCGCGACCAGCACGAGATCGTGGCCGCGCTGTGCAAAGCGTTCGGCGTAGACGGCACCGATGCCACTGGAGGCACCGGTGATCAGGACGGCGGGTAGATCGTGCATGGGGTCGGCTTCGTGTGGATTGGATCGATGGGGCAGCCCGTGCCGGGCTGGACTGGAGGCGCACTTCGCTTCCGCCCCGCAATGATTATGATCGTAATCTTTAAAGTCAATAGATTGATGATGATCGACATCAATGTATGCTTGTCGCCTGATTCGAGACGAGGCCGCGACATGAGGGTGACCAAGGCGCAGGCATCGGCGAACCGCGCACACGTGGTCGAAACGGCCTCGGCGCTGTTCCGGGAACGCGGTTACGACGGCGTGGGCGTCGCGGACCTGATGGCGGCTGCCGGTTTCACCCACGGCGGGTTCTACAAGCAGTTCCAGTCCAAGGCGGACCTCATGGCCGAGGCTGCGGCCTGTGGATTCGAACAGGCTGCTCAACGTGCCGCGGTGCAGTCGCCGGCCGACTTCATCGCGCACTACCTGTCGCGCGAGCACCGCGACCACCGCGGGGCCGGCTGCACGATGGCCGCACTCGGCGCGGATGCTTCACGTCAGACGGACGCTGTCAGGGCCGCGTTCGCTCAAGGCATCGAAGGTTTGTTGGCCGACATCCAGAACGCCAAGGGCGATGCCGCGTCGCCAGACAGCGGACAGGGCTCGCGCGCAGAGACGCTGGAGACGATGGCGCGCCTCGTCGGTGCGCTGGTGCTGTCACGCGCATGCCCGGACGACTCGCCGCTGGCGGACGAGATTCTGGATGCGTGTCGGGGCAAGGCGTTCGGTATGCGGGAGAAGAGTGGCGCCAAAGCGGTTTGATGCGTGGAAGGCGCCGACCAGGGACTTATCTAGAACTTCGCATAATGTACATTATGTCAAGTGTCACGCGGTGGCTGCGGAGGGTCTGCCAGCTGTCGGTAGTTCCCAAACTCTGTCGCCTGATCCCTAACCATGGCATGAGCCCTAACCGTGTCATTCTCCTACAGCCGCTTCTATGTCGATCAACCACTTAGAGCTGACAGCCGCGAATGGCTGTATAGCCAACTCGGTGCGACATTTCCCTTAACCATGTCGTGCTCCGATACGATGGCGCGTCCCTACAAACCTACAACCGCATCAATCGTGCACTTTGGTACGACGTCGGGTTGGTTCTGCCGGTCTCGGCTGCCTCTTTGGTTCGGTTTGCTTGGCGGCACGTCGAGCCCGTGGAACCAGTCGGCCAAGGAAGCGCCCTGCGCCTCCTACGGGATCGAGTCCGCCAGCAGTAGTTCCGCTTCCGCCTGTTGCGTCGCCAAGCCGAGCAGAGATCCATCTTGAAGAATGGATCTGAGGAGCTCGAGATGAGCGATTTCAACCACCTCGATCCCAGCGTTCGAGGATTACTCGATCTCTCCAGCGAGGAACGCGCCGGCCGAATGCTCGTCGAGCGATTCATCACTCATGAACGGTTGGTTCCTATCTTCCAGCATGTCGAGTTCCTGATCCACATGCCAACCCAGACACGTGCGAACGGACTCGTCGTGTCCGGCAAGCCGGGGTCAGGCAAGACCATGCTTTCGCGGGCTATTCAACGGCGGTATCCGGCCACTCCAGCTGAGAACGGCGAGGCAGCAAGTCGTCCTGTGTTGACGATCAACATGACCAATGCCCGTGAGGCCAAGACTCTCTACAACAGGATCCTGGGCGGCCTCGGAGTGCCGGATCCAGGGCGCTACTCCGGCAGCGATCGCGAACGCATGGTGCTCAAACTTTGTAGCGCGGCGAACGTCCGGTTGCTAGTAGTTGACGAGATTCAGGACATCCTGACGACAACAGCGCGTCAGCAGCGGATCGCGCTGGACACGATCAAATTTCTGATGAACGAATTGTCGCTCCCCATCCTGACGCTAGGTACCTCTTCTGCGCCAGCCGCGATGCAGGTGGATGAGCACTTGAATGCACGGTTCAAATATCGAGAGTTGCCTCTATGGACACGTGACGAGTTCCTGACAAATTTTCTCGACACTTTGGAAAAAGCGCTTCCGCTTCGAAAGCGTTCTTATCTGTCCTCGCCAACTTTATCGACAGACCTGATCCGCCTGTCTGGAGGGGTGCTCCAAACGATTGTCCAACTTGTAACCCATGCGGCAGCGCATTCGGTTGAGTCTGGTGAAGATCAGATCACAAGCAAACTGCTCGAGCGGGCGGCGGTCGAAGCCCCGCTCGCCGCAGCCAAGCAGGCTGCCGTCCAAGCTAGGTTGGGAAGGGTCGCATGAGCGCTGAGGCGACTGCTCACCGCTGGTGGATTCAGCCGCCTATGCCAGACGAATCCCTGCGCTCGGTGCTGAGCCGCGTTGCTGCGTTGTACGAGTGCTCACCGAAGCAACTATGGGAATCTTTGAATCAGGACGATCGTCGATCACCCGGAGATGTTGACTCGCCCTCATGCTTCGGCTTACGAAGAATGGCAGCAGCGATCGGAATGCCAGCTGCAGAACTCCTGCCCCACAGGCAGCCGGATGCCGCATGGCTGCTGGCGCCCCACGCCCGGAACGTCTTCTGTCCGACATGCTGGAACGAGGCTCGAGCCCGAGGTGAGCCCTTCTCTATCCGCCGCGACTGGAATCGGGTGCTCCGCACTAGGTGTCGAAATCACGGCAGCCTACTCCAGCTGGCTCCGGCGAATTGGGCAACTTGGTCGCCTTCCCAGCCGTTCCAGTCCCCCGCCTACACACTCCAGGAACAGCAAATTCTCGAATTGATAGGGTCTTTCGAGGAAGCGTTGGAGCAGAGTCTGTACTTCGGGAGTCCGTGGCCCGGAAATTTGCGCGGAAATCCGCAAATTGCTCGTCAACTGCTCCTAGCGGTCAGTTTCAACTTGAACGAGCTTAGAGATTTCCCACTGACCAGTCAGATCCAAGTCCGTGGAAATCTGATCGGATTCATTCGGGGTCCACTGCATCAGCAGGATCCGGTCAAGAAGCTCAGGTGGGACGCATTCCGGGATCTATCCGATCCCGCGATCCGCCGCGCAGGCCTATGGGTCGCGGGATGGACATTGACGCCAGAGTGCCCGGGTGAACTATCCCCAGGCATCTTAGACCTGTTGGGCCACGTTGGAGCGCGCGACTGTTCCAACTAGCAGTTGTCAGATGAGTGCTGCTCTCGGGACAGCGGGCACATTTGATCCTTAACGATGTCGCTGCCGTCCAAGCATGCCCTTTACCGTGTCGCATGCCGACAGATAACGACCAGCTGAGGGGCTGGCGACCAGAAAAATCGCTTTCATTTCATATGCCTAGAATATTTCTTCTCAAACGACATAGTTAGAGGGTCAACGACAGTGGCGGCCATCTCTGGACGCAACCTTCCCCAGCCACCACTCAGAACCAGGTCCGCAGCCCGATCACGATCTTCGTGTCGTCGGGTTCGACTCCTGTGGCTTCCCGCAGACCCCGGGTATCGCCGTACGCGCGTTCGTGTACGACGCCGATGTACGGGGCGAACTTGCGGGTGAACTCGTAGCGCAGGCGCAGCCCGGCTTCGGCCTTCGTCAGGCCGCTGCCAATGCCGCGGGCTGGATCGTCGCGGCGCGCCAGTGCGAGTTCGACCACGGGCTGCAGGATCAGACGGTTCGTCAGCAGTAGTTCGTACTCGAGTTCGAGTTCGCCGATGACCTGACCGCCTTCACCGGCGTACGCCATGGCCGAGACTTCGAACATGTACGGCGCGAGGCCCTGGATGCCCACCGCCGCGAAGGTCTGCGATGGGCCCGGTCGAAACGATTGGCGGGCGCCGGCCACGACATCCCACCACGGCGAAATGCTGCGCCCATAGAGCACGTCGAGATCCGCGGCATGTGTGCGCCCTGCACTGCGTTCGCCGCTGGCCTTCAACCACAGTCGGTCGGTGTCGCCGCCGATCCACGCATCCGCTTCCCAAGCCTGGCCGCTGCCGTGGTCGCCGGGGAAAGCTTCCAAACGGTCGATGCGCACGAAGCTGCGGATGGTGTCGCCGTGCATCTCGTGACCATGCAGATGCTCGGGAAACGCGGCAGCGCGATCGGCGTCGGTGATCGGGGAAAGCGGTTCGCGTGGCGGATGGTCGGCGGGTAGATCGCCGGCTGGTTGCGCGGCTTCACTTCGATGATGCGCGTGCGCGTCATCGGTTGCGGGTGGCATCTCCGGCTTGTGGGATTCCGGATGTCCCGCGTGACCTGCGTGCGCCGAATAATCTTGCTCGATTACGGGTTCGGCTGCGGCACGGCCCCGATGCTGCGCATGCGGGTCATCGGCACGCCTGTTGTGCACGGCTGCTGGTGCCGTGTACCCGCCTCCATTCGCCTGATGCGCGGCCGCAGGGACTGCATGGGTGCGAGGTGTCGCCGCGGGTTCTGCCGGAGTGCGGTGATGCGCGTGGGGATCTGTAACAGATGGCACTGCGGGTTTCGACGCGCGTGGTCGCTGCGGCGTCGCGCGCGGCGGCGTCGGCTTCGCTGCAGCAGGCTTGTTGGCCGGCGGATGATGCCCGTGTGCGCTGTGCTGCGCGTGGGCACTACCGATCGCGGCACACAATGCGGCGGCCAGCACACCGGTGCGTGCGAGTGTCGACGGCGCGCTCATTCGACCACCTGCACTTCGCGGAACATGCCCGCTTCCATGTGGTACAGCAGATGGCAGTGATAGGCCCAGCGCCCGAGCGCGTCGGCGCGCACGCGATAGCTGCGTTTCGCACCGGGCGGCATGTCCATGGTGTGTTTGCGCAACTGGAAGTTGCCTTGTGCGTCTTCGACATCGCTCCACATGCCGTGCAGATGGATCGGGTGCGTCATCATCGTGTCGTTGACCAGCACCACGCGCAGCCGCTCGCCGTAGTTGAGCCTTAGAGGTTCCGCATCAGCGAACTTGATGCCGTCGAACGACCACGCGAACTTTTCCATGTGGCCGGTCAGATGCAGCTCGATCTCACGCCCGGGCGAGCGGCCGTCGGGATCATCGAACAGGCTGCGCATCATCCCGTAGGTCAGCACGGTGCGGCCGTTGTCGCGCAGGCCGATGCCCGGATCGTCGAGCCGGTGCGTCGGCGCCATCGTCTGCATGTCGACCAGCGGATTGCTGCGTTCGCTGTCGGGATGCGTCTGCATTGCGCCGGCGCCGTGATCGCCCTGCTCCATCGACGCATGATCAATCGAGGCGTGCTCCATTGAAGCGTGGTCCATTAAAGCGTGATCCGCGGCATGTCCCATCGCCGCGTAATCGATTGCACGCCCCTGCCCCGCGCCGTGCCCGGCATGACCACCACCGTGCATGCCGCCGTGGCCCATGTCGTCCATCGTCAGGATCGGTCTCGCATCGACATCGGGTACCGGTGCGCGCAGGCCTTCGCGGACGCCAAGCGTGCCGCTGACGAAACCGGTGCGGCCCATGTCCTGGGCGAAGATCGTGTAGGCGTCCTGCCCCGACGGCTCGACGATCACGTCGAAGGTTTCGGCCACGGCGATGCGGAACTCGTCGACGCTGACCGGATGCACGTACTGGCCGTCGGCCGCCACGACCGTCATCTTCAAGCCCGGAATGCGCACGTCGAAATACGTCATCGCCGAGCCGTTGATGAAACGCAGGCGGATCTTCTCGCCGCTGCGGAATAGCGCGGTCCAGTTGCCCGGCGAGGTCGTGCCGTTCATCAGATAGGTGTAGGTGTGCGCGTTGACGTCGGAGATGTCGGTCGGCGTCATCCGCATCTGGCCCCAACCGCGGCGCTCGGCCATCGTGGCCCGCAGGCCATCCTCGCGCGCGTCGCGGATGAAGTCGCCGAGCGTGCGCTTGTAATAGTTGTCGTGCTCGGCCATCTTTTTCAGCCGCGCGAACAGCGCCTGTGGCGGCAGATCGGTCCAGTCGGTCAACAGCACGACGTAGTCGCGATCGAACGCGAACGGCTCCGGCTCGATCGGATCGATGATCAGCGCGCCGTACATGCCGGCCTGTTCCTGGAAACCGGAATGGCTGTGGTACCAGTAGGTGCCGCCCTGGCGCACGTCGAAGCGGTACTGGAAGGTCTCGCCGCGGTGGATGCCGTCGAAACTCAGGCCCGGCACACCATCCATGTTCGAAGGCAGCAGGATGCCGTGCCAGTGGATCGAGGTCATGTCGCCGTAGATCGAACCGGCGGGCAGCGCGTTGTGCACGCGCATGTCGACGGTCGTGCCTTCGCGCCAGCGCAGGATCGGCGCCGGTAGTGAACCGTTGATCGTGGCTGCGGGTCGCGTGCGGCCGGTGAAGTTGACGAGGGTCTCGCCGACGACGAGGTCGAAATCGGTGCCGGCGAGCACGCGGCTCGTCGGCGATTGCAGCGCCCAGCTGGCGCGTGGCCACAGGCCCGCACCGGCGGCGGCAATGCCACCCAGCGCGAGGCCCTGCACGAAACGACGGCGCGACGGCGCGACGGCATCGTCCGTGGGAATTCGAAATGTCATGTCTGCTCCAGATCGGAAACCGGGTCGCGAGGCGACCCATGCCCTGCCCCTGTCGAGGCAGCGATGCGATCAGGCGCGAAGAATCGGAGGTCGGACGGGATCGTCGAGATGCGGCGCGGCGCGATCTTCGGGCACATGCGCGACGACGACCGTGCTGCCACTGGAAGCGCCGACACGCGGCACCACCGGCAACACGCTGCCGCAGCCGTGCAAACATAGACAGTCGCCACCGTCGCAACAGCTGTCGGGTGCCGGGGAGTTCTGATCGTGCGCGTCGCCTTCGACGGCGTCGGAGGCCATCGAATGACACGGCGGCGGCGTCTCGGAGGCCGAATGTGCAGCGTGCGACATCGCTGGCGCAGGCCCCGCAGCTGCGAACGCAGCGCCCACGCCGTCGAATGCCAGCAGGACGGCGAGCAGCAGATGCAACAGCACGAGCGCGGAAGAACGCATGCCGCGAGTATACGTCGACGCGCAAATGCGCCCGCATTACGCGAGCCGACGAACAGATCGCACATAGCAGAACGGGCAGCCCTTGCGAGCTGCCCGTCTGTTTGTAAAGTGGCGTCCCCACGGGGATTCGAACCCCGGTGTCCACCGTGAAAGGGTGGTGTCCTAGGCCTCTAGACGATGGGGACGCAGAAACCTGCATCATTCTATCGATCGGCCTTTGATCGACAGACAAATTGTGGTGGAGCCAGGCGGGATCGAACCGCCGACCTCCTGCATGCCATGCAGGCGCTCTCCCAGCTGAGCTATGGCCCCACGTTTGGGAGCGCGAAATTGTAGTGTTCCGTATCGGCAACGTCAACAGAATTTCGCACTTCCTTCGTTCGCTTCGATTCGTTCCGGAGAACGTCTCAGCCGGTGGCGCCGGCCTTGCTGCGATCGAGCCGCGCATCATCCGGATTTGGACCCAGAGTTGCAAGCCCATGTCCCTGATCGTCGAGATACTGCAGCCACTTGCCGAGAAATGTGTTCATGCGCAGGCGGTGATCCACCACTTCGTCCGGCGGTGGAAACATGCCGATCACGTCCTGCCAGCGGCGGCCGACATAGCAATGCGTGGCCTCGACCTGCCCCGCATCGCGATACAGGCGCAGATGCGCGGATGGGTCCGGTTGGCCGGTCACCGGATCGAGCATCGCGTAGCTCAGGCGCAGCTCCGTCGTGTAGGGATGCTGCTCGACGACATCCAGCAGCACCGTCAGCGCGCCGGGCACATCGGAGCGATAGCGGCCGGGTGCGAGGCTCGCGGGATCGAACAGGCGCACCAGGCGCTCATGGTTCTCCGCGTACAGCGCCATCAGCCAGCCGAAGCGCCCCATCGAGGGCACGCGCGGGCGGCGGCGGGTCAGGACTTTTTCCATGGATCGATGCTACATCCGCGGCGATGAATCCGTCAGGATCGAACGACGGCGTGCGGGATGGGGTTCCGGGTCCGCCATCCCCATCTCCGGAACGACGTCCTCAGTACATGACGCGCTCGATGCCAAGGGTCGACAGAACCTTGCTGGAGATCTCCTCGATCGAGGTGTGCGTGGTGCTCAGAGAGGGCATGCGCTCGGCGCGGAACAGGGCCTCGGCGGCGCCCACTTCGTGCTTGCAGGTTTCCAGCTTCGCGTAGCGCGAATTGGGTCGGCGTTCCTGGCGGATCTGCGCCAGACGCACCGGATCGATCGTCAGCCCGAACAGCTTGGCGCGATGCGCGCGCAGCCGCGGCGGCAGGCGATCGTGTTCGAGGTCTTCCTCGGTCAGCGGATAGTTCGCCGCGCGCACGCCGTGATGCAGTGCCAGATACACGCAGGTCGGCGTCTTGCCCGCACGCGACACCGCGACCAGGATCACGTCGGCCTCGTCGTAGTTGGTCGCCATACCATCGTCGTGGGTCAGCGCGAAGTTCATCGCGTTGATGCGGCGGTGGTAGGTCTCGAAATCGACCATGCCGTGCGCCCGGCCGACGCGTGATTCACGCGTCTCCAGCAGTTCGCGCTCCAGTGGCTCGATGAACGGCGCGAACACATCGAGCACCAGCGCCCCGCTCTCCCCGAGCACCAGTGCCAGGCCGGTGTCGACGCAGGAGCTGATGACGATCGGACGCACGCCCATCGCCTCGCCGCGGGCGCGGATCAATCCCGCGACTTCGCGCGCGCGCGCCTCGTTGTCGACGAACGGGATCCGGTTGGTGCTGAACTGGGTGCCGCTGAACTGGGTGAGCAGGCTGTGGCCGATGGTTTCGGCGGTGATGCCCGTGCCGTCGGACACGTAGAACACCGGGCGGGGACTGGACATGCGGACTCCGGAAGTCACGGATGAGCGCCGCGGCGCCCGGGAGGGCTAAAATAGCCGTTCGATGCCGGGCTTGCCCGACCTCCTTCTCGATCAACGCGACACGGAGTCTCACCTTGAGCGCCAACATCCTGTGGCTGCATGACCTGCGCCTGTCCGACCTCGCCCAGGTCGGCGGCAAGAACTCGTCCCTCGGCGAGATGATCGGCAACCTCGCCAAGCTCGGCGTTTCGGTGCCCGGCGGTTTCGCCACCACGGCGGATGCATTCAAGGCGTTCATCGCCCACAACGATCTGCACCAGCGCATCTTCGATCGCCTGGCGCCGCTGGACGTCGAAGACGTCGCTGCGCTGACCGCGGCCGGCAAGGAGATCCGCGGCTGGGTCATCGACGCGCCGCTGCAGCCCGATCTCGATGCGGACATCCGCGCCGCCTACGACAAGCTCGCTTCCGAGAACGGTGGCGGTGACATCGCCGTGGCCGTGCGTTCGTCGGCGACTGCCGAAGATCTGCCCGATGCCTCGTTCGCCGGCCAGCAGGAGACGTTCCTCAACGTCACCGGCGCCGACGACGTGGTGGTCAAGGTCAAGGAAGTCTTCGCCTCGCTCTACAACGACCGCGCGATCGCCTACCGCGTGCACCACGGCTTCAAGCACGAAGACGTGTTCCTGTCGTCGGGCGTGCAGCTGATGGTGCGTTCGGACATCGGCGCTTCGGGCGTGCTGTTCACGCTCGACACCGAATCCGGTTTCCGCGACGTGGTGTTCGTGACGTCGAGCTTCGGTCTGGGCGAGATGGTCGTCCAGGGCGCGGTGAACCCCGACGAGTTCTACGTTTACAAGCCCACGCTGCGCGCCGGCAAGCCGGCGATCCTGCGTCGCGGCATCGGCAGCAAGCAGCTGCGGATGGTCTATTCCGATGTGCCGGGCGAGCGCGTGCGCATCGAGGACACGCCGGCCGAACAGCGCGACACTTTCTCGATCTCCGACGAGGACGTGCAGGAACTCTCGCGTCAGGCGCTGATCATCGAAGAGCACTACGAGCGCCCGATGGACATCGAGTGGGCGAAGGACGGCGCCAGCGGCAAGCTGTTCATCGTGCAGGCGCGCCCGGAGACGGTGAAGTCGCGCGCCAAGAACACCCAGATCGAGCGCTTCTCGCTCGAGCAGCGTGGCGAAGTGGTCTGCGAAGGCCGTGCGATCGGCCAGAAGATCGGCGCCGGCGTCGCACGTGTGGTGCGTTCGCTCGACGACATGGCCCGCGTGCAGCCCGGTGACGTGCTCGTCGCCGACATGACCGACCCCGACTGGGAGCCGGTGATGAAGCGCGCTGCCGCAATCGTCACCAACCGCGGTGGCCGCACCTGCCACGCGGCGATCATCGCCCGCGAACTCGGCGTGCCGGCCGTCGTCGGCACCGGCAATGCGCTGGACATGATCGAAGACGGCCAGGAAGTCACGATCAGCTGCGCCGAAGGCGATACCGGTTTCATCTACAGCGGCATCCTGCCGTTCGAGCGCATCACCACCGATCTGACCTCGATGCCCGAGGCACCGCTGAAGATCATGATGAACGTCGCCAACCCCGAGCGCGCGTTCGACTTCGGCCAGCTGCCCAACGCCGGTATCGGCCTGGCGCGTCTGGAAATGATCATCGCCGCGCACATCGGCGTGCATCCCAACGCCCTGCTCGAGTACGACAAGCAGGATCCGGAGACGAAAAAGAAGATCGACGCCAAGACCATCGGTTACGGCAGCCCGGTCGACTTCTACGTCAACCGTCTCGCCGAAGGCATCGCCACGCTGACCGCGTCGGTCGCGCCGAATCCGGTGATCGTGCGTCTGTCGGACTTCAAGTCCAACGAATACGCGAACCTGATCGGCGGCAAGCGCTACGAGCCGGAAGAAGAGAACCCGATGATCGGCTTCCGCGGCGCCAGCCGCTATGTCGATCCGTCGTTTACTGAGGCGTTCTCGCTGGAATGCCGCGCGGTGCTCAAGGTCCGCAACGAGATGGGCCTGGAGAATCTCTGGGTGATGATCCCGTTCGTGCGCACGCTCGACGAAGGGCGTCGTGTCATCGAGGTGCTGGAGAAGAACGGCCTCAAGCGCGGCGAGAACGGCCTGAAGATCATCATGATGTGCGAGCTGCCCTCGAACGCGTTGATGGCCGACGAGTTCCTCGACATCTTCGACGGCTTCTCGATCGGTTCCAACGATCTGACCCAGCTCACCCTGGGCCTGGACCGCGATTCGTCGATCGTCGCGCACCTGTTCGACGAACGCGATCCGGCGGTCAAGAAGCTGCTGTCGATGGCGATCAAGTCCGCGCGCGCCAAGGGCAAGTACATCGGCATCTGCGGCCAGGGTCCGAGCGATCACCCGGATCTGGCGCAGTGGCTGATGGACGAGGGCATCGAGTCGGTGTCGCTCAACCCCGACACCGTGGTCGATACTTGGCTCAAGCTCGCGAAGTCGAAGGCACGCGCCGGCTGATGCGCAGCGACAGCGTTGAAACGCAGAACGCCCGGACTTGATGCCCGGGCGTTCTGCTGTGTGGCGTCGGTCGGCAGCGGGTGCTGCGGCCGCGGAACCGCGCGTCAGGGACTCGCAAGTGCGGCCATGTGCCGGCGATAGTGGCGCAGTTCGTCGATCGAATCGCGCACGTCGCTGAGCGCGGTGTGCGCCGAATGCTTGGTGAAACCCGACAGCACCTGCGGCGCCCAGCGGCGCGCGAGTTCCTTGATCGTGCTGACGTCGAGATTGCGGTAGTGGAAGAACTTCTCCAGCGCCGGCATCTGCCGGTGCAAGAAGCGGCGGTCCTGGCAGATCGAGTTGCCGCACATCGGCGACTTGCCCGGCTCGGCCCACAGCTGCAGGAATTCGAGCGTGCGCGCTTGCGCCTCGGCCAGTCCCACGCCCTGCTCCACCGAGCGCTGCCACAGGCCCGAACGGCGATGCTGGGTCCGGTTCCAGTCGTCCATCGCTTCCAGCACGTCGAGTGGCTGCACGATCGCCAGTTCCGGGCCTTCGGCGAGCACGTTGAGCTCGGCGTCGGTGACGATGGTGGCGATCTCGAGGATCTGGTCGTGGTCGGTATCCAGGCCGGTCATTTCCAGATCGATCCAGATCAGCCGGCCCTCGATGGCCTTGTCGGCATTCATGCGTGCATTCGCCTTACGCGGAGTGACGGCGCATGATATCGCAGCCGTCGCTGCCGCCAGGTCCGCAGTGTTCCCTTCCCAGATGTTGTCCAATCCCGCCTTGACGCACTACGCCATTCTCACCGCGATGCTCGCCCCGGCGTTCTTCCTGACCGCCACCGCCTCGCTGCTTGGATCCGCGAATGCACGGCTTGCGCGCGTCATCGACCGTACCCGTTCGCTGCTGCGCGACCTTGCCGACGACGAAGGCAACGATGAAGAAGACCGTCGCATCCTCGAAACGCGGATCGCACTGCAGCGTCGCCGCAGCCGCATCATCCTGCGAGGCAGCCAGCTGCTGTATGTGGCGATCAGCTGCTTCGTCGGCACCAGCCTGACGGTCGCCGGCGATTCCTTCTTCGGCCACAAGTTCGAGCAGGCGCCGACGCTGCTGGCCTGCCTCGGCGTGCTGGCGATGTTCGCAGCCAGTCTGCTGCTGGCACGCGAGGCGTCGATGGCCGTGCATGCGGTCAATGAGGAAATGGACGATGCGCACCGCAAGGCGAATCGGCGCAGTCCGTTGATTTGAGCTTTGTGTTGTCCTTCTCTGGGAGAAGGTCCCCGACGGGCGGATGAGGGTGCTTTTTTAGGCATTGGCGGGTTGAGCCCTAGCCCTCACCCGAAGCGCTGCGCGCTTCGACCTCTCCCTGAGGGAGAGGTGTTGATTGGCCACAATCCGAAAAAGAACGCGCGTTGATCTGGCGCGAGCGATCAGCGCGGTGTCAGTCCGCGCTTGGCTCGGAAGTAGTTCGTCAGCATCGGTCCGGCGACATCGGCGCATACGCCGCCGGTGACTTCGATGCGATGGTTGTGGCGCGCGTCGCCCAGCACATCGAACACGCTGCCTGCGGCGCCGGTCTTGGGATCGAATGCGCCGAACACGACCCGCGCGACGCGCGCATGGATCATCGCCATCGCGCACATCGCACAGGGTTCGAGCGTCACGTATAGCGTGCAGCCGATGAGCCGGTGATTGCCGAGCGCAGCGCCGGCGCGACGCATCGCGACGATCTCCGCATGCGCGCTGGGATCATGCTCGGCGATGTTGCGGTTCCAGCCTTCGCCGATCACGGTGCCGTCCGCATCGACGACCAGCGCACCGACCGGAATCTCGTCGTCCTCGTGCATCGCGCGCTCGGCGAGGGCCAGTGCGCGTGTCATCCATACAGCGTCGGCATCTCCGGCGTTCGGTGTGAGCAGCAGCGACATCGAAACCTCAGCGCGTCTCACGGATGTGCGCGGCGAAGTCCTGCACGAACGTGCCGAGCTGCGCGCGTACCTTCTCGTCCTGCAGCGTGCCGTCCTCGTTGAAGGCCTGACCCGCGCGCGACACCAGCAGACGACCGCCGGCCCACTGCCGGCAACCGAGCGTGCGCAGCACTGGCAGCCATGCCGTCTGCGACAGGATCGTGCCGAAGCCGCCGAGCGATGCGCCGATCACCGCGACATGGCGGTCGCCGAACAGTGCGGGGATTCCGCTGCCGGGCCGCGACAGCCAGTCGATCGCGTTCTTGAACACGCCCGGGATGCCGTTGTTGTATTCGGGTGTCACCAGCAACAGGCCATCGGCGGCGAGGATCTGCGCCTTCAAGGCCTCGACCGCGGCCGGAATGCCGTCACGCGCTTCGACGTCGCCGTCGTAGAGCGGAATGCCGTGCGGCGTGGCTGCGTCGATCGTGAGTTCGTCGGAAGCGAACGTCTGTGCAGCGCGCAGCAGGCCGGTGTTGTACGAGGCGGCGCGCAGGCTGCCTGAGATGCCGAGAAGTCTGACCATGTCGCAATCCGCCCGAGGCTGGCGGCACCGCGCCGCAGTTCGGCGGCGACTTTACCGCAGCCGCGATGGCGCGGCGTTGTTCAACGCGAATCGCGTCGCCACTGAGCGGCTTCCTCGCGGATCAATGCGCGCTCGGCTGCATCGAGCCGTTCCAGGCTGCGTACCTGCTGTGCGGTGCGTGGATTGGCGGCCAGCAGCGCTTCGTGGCGCAGCATGAAATCCCAGTACAGGCGCGTGTACGGACAGGCCTGCCGACCGGTGCGCTGCCCCGGATCGAACGGACATCGGCGGCAGTAACTACCCGCGCTCATGCGCTCGATGTAGCGACCGCTGGCGATGTAGGGCTTGCTGGACATCAGCCCGCCATCGGCGAACTGGCTCATGCCGAGCACGTTGGGCATCTCGACCCATTCCACCGCGTCGACGTACACGGCCAAAAACCAGCGGTGCACCTGCGCCGGCTCGACACCCAGCAGTTGCGCGTACAGACCGATGACCATCAGCCGCTGGATGTGGTGGGCGTAGCCGAGCGTCAACGTCTGCTGCAGCGCATCGGCCAGGCACGGCATCGGCGCATCACCGGTCCAGTAGAAGCCGGGCAGATCGCCAGTCGCCTGCAGCGCGTTTGATTCCGCGTAGCGCGGCATCTGCGTCCAGTAAACCCCGCGCACGTATTCGCGCCAGCCGAGGATCTGACGGATGTAGCCCTCGGCTGCCGCCAGCGTTGCCCTGCCCGCGCGCCATACGGCTTCGACCGCGTCGACGACTTCGCGTGGCGCGAGCAGTTTGAGATTCAGCGCGGACGCGATCTGCGAATGCCAGAGCCAAGGCGCGTCCGGCCACAGCGCGTCCTGCCAGCGGCCGAAGGCCGGCAGACGTTCTTCGACGAAGCGTTCGAGTGCGTGCAGCGCCTGCGCGCGGGTGACCGGCCACGCGAATCGATCCAGTCCACCGGGATGATCGGCAAAACGCGTGCGCACGAGGTCGAGCACTTCGCGCGTGATCGCGTCCGGCTCGACGTGTGGCGGCGCGGGCACCACGCCCGGGCCCTGCGCGTCGAACGGCGCGCGGTTTTCTGTGTCAAAGTTCCAGCGCTCGCCTGCGGGGGTGTCGCCGTCCATCAGCACGTGATGCGTGCGGCGCATGTGGCGGTAGAAGGTTTCGAGCCGCAGTTCCGGCTGACCCCGCGCCCATGCAGCGAATACGCGCACGTCGCAGTAGAAGTGCGGGTCCGGCTCGATCACCAGTTCGACACCTGCGGCCGAGGTCGCATCGCGGATTGCCTGCAGCACGCGCCAGTCGCCCGGGGCGGTCATCCTGACGGACTGCGGGCGCAGGCGTTCGACAGCTGACGCCAGTTCGGCACCAAGCGTGCCGCGATTGTCCGGGTCATCGAGCAGCCGGTAGTCGACCGTCCAGCCTTCGTGACATCGGTCCTGCGCGAAGTGCCGCATCGCACTCAGGAACAGCGCGGTCCGCATCTTCGTGGACCAGACGTGCGTGGACTCTTCGACGACTTCCGCCATCCACACGACATCATGCGTCGGATCGCAGCCATCGAAGACCGCCGCGGTCGGATCGAGCTGGTCGCCCAGCACGATAATGAGATGGCGGATCGGATCAGTCATCACGTGACGTATCGGGCGCGGCCGCAGCGCGCTTGTTGCGACGACAGCGCTCCGAGCAATAGCGCACCTCGTCCCAGGTCTTCGCCCATGCACGGCGCCAGGTCATCGTGCGTCCGCAGACCGCGCAGGGTTTGCTGGGCAGATAGGACTTGTTGCCGGCAAACTCGCCGTCGCGCTTGCGTGGCATCGCTACTCTGTCCTGTCCGTGCAACGCCGCGATGATCCGGATGTGCGTCGCAGGGCATGCGATCGGTCTGGTAGCAAACGCCCGATCTCCGCGACGCCGCCGCGAGTGGCCGGGCTGCGAACGCTCAAGCGCTGCACGCGAATACGAGAAACTGGTGCAGCGCATTCGCCGGTGCCGACAGCGCTTCATCAGGCCGCCAGACCAGGCCGACTTCCATCGGCGGCACCGCATCGTCCAGCGTGCGCACGTCGATCCGGCGGCCTTCCAGCGACCACGGCCGATAGACCATGTCGGACAGGATGCTCACGCCGAATCCGTAGGCCACCAGACCCCGCAACGCTTCCAGTGAGGAGGTGCGGAAGGCGACGTTGGGCTCGCGCTGCACCGACTGCCAGTAGCGCAGCGCCGACGCTTCGCCCTCGTCCACCTTCAACATGATGTAGGGATACGCCGCCACGTCGGCCAGCCCGATCACCGGTTGCTGCGCCAGCGGATGCGACTCGGCCAGCCACAATTGCCGGCGCGAACGGATCAGCAACTGCCGCTTCAGCGTGTAGGGCTCGACCATGTTGGAGATGATGCAGAGCCCGAAGTCGAGCGCGCCCTCGGCCACGCCGCGTTCGATCTCGACCCGGTCCATGTCGATCAGGTCGATCTCGACCAGCGGATACGAGCGCTTGAACCGCGCCAGCAGGCTGGGCAGGAAATAGCCCAGCACCGTGTAGGACGCGCCCACCCGTACCGTGCCGGCCAGGGTGTTGGCCAGGAACATCGGTTCGCTGAGCGCATCCTGCAGCGTGTCGAGGATGTGGCGCACATGCTGATGGAAGCGGTGCCCTTCTGCGGTCAGCGCGACGCCGTGCGGCATCCGGTCGAACAGGCGCAGCCCGAGCAGGGTTTCCAGCTGGGCGACCGCCGTGGTGATCACCGATTGCGAGACATGCAGCTTGCGCGCGGCCTGCGAGAACTGGCCCAGCTCGGCGGCCTCTGCGAAATAGCGCAGTTGCCGCAGCGACATGTTGGCGGGGATCTGCATGCACCACTCCGGCGGGGCTTTGGTATCTGGATAAACGATACCTCATAGTCAATTAAACAAATTTACGATATTCGTCGACGCCTTTAGACTTCACGTCTGGCGGACTGCGTCACGCTCCACGCCGCCTTGAAAGCCGCGGGCCGACGCCCGTCCGACCGGGAGAAGCGTTCTTGCACCGTGCCCCGTCCAGTCCGCCCCCGCGCGCGCATGCAGCGCGTGCCGCCGCGTCCCCAGCTCTGCCGACGCCCGACCGCGGGTCGAGCGACCGTACCGCCCTCTTCATTGCCGCCGCCCCCCGCCGCCGGCATGCCTGCAGCTCCATGACCCATGCCCAGCGAGGCCCCTGACATGCCCACATCCCAGAATCCGGCCGCGACCGAACCCTTGCGGTTGCACGTGCCCGAGCCGAGTGCCCGCCCGGGCCAGGCCACCGACTTCTCCTATCTGCAGCTCAGCCCGGCCGGCAGCGTCGCCAAGCCTGCGCTGGATGTGCCGGCGAGCCAGACCGCACCGCTGACCAGCCAGCTGATCCGCGTGCTCGACGACAACGGCGACGCCGTCGGCCCGTGGGCCGCCGACATCGACGACGCGGTGCTGCTGCGCGCGATGCACGCGATGCTCAAGACCCGCGCGTTCGACGCTCGCATGCTGATCGCGCAGCGCCAGAAGAAGACCTCGTTCTACATCCAATGCACGGGCGAGGAAGCCATCGCAGTCGGCCAGACACTGGCGCTGCGCGACGGCGACATGCAGTTCCCGACCTATCGCCAGCAGGGCATCCTGATCACCAGGGAAGTACCGCTGGTCAGCATGATGTGCCAGATCCTGTCGAACGCCGCCGACCCGCTGAAGGGCCGCCAGCTGCCGATCATGTACTCGTACAAGGACGCCGGCTTCTTCTCGATCTCCGGCAACCTGACCACCCAGTACATCCAGGCCGTGGGCTGGGCGATGGCGTCGGCGATCAAGGGCGACACCAAGATCGCGACCGCATGGGTCGGCGACGGCGCGACTGCCGAGGGCGATTTCCATGCCGCGCTCGTGTTCGCGCACGTCTATCGCGCGCCGGTGATCCTCAACGTGGTCAACAACCAGTGGGCGATCTCGACCTTCCAGGCGATCGCCGGCGGCGAGAACACCACGTTCGCCGCGCGCGGTGCCGCTTACGGCATTCCGTCGCTGCGTGTGGACGGCAACGATCTGCTCGCCGTCTATGCCGCTTCGCGCTGGGCCGCCGAACGTGCACGCAGCAATCTGGGCTCGACGATGATCGAGTGGGTGACCTACCGCGCCGGTCCGCACTCGACCTCGGACGATCCGTCCAAGTACCGCCCCGCCGACGACGCACAGCACTTCCCGCTCGGCGATCCGATCGACCGCCTCAAGGCACACATGGTCAAGCGCGGCTTGTGGAGCGACGAACAGCACGAGAAAGTGCGCACCGAACTCGACGCGGAAGTCTCGCGTGCATTGAAGGAAGCCGAGACCCACGGCCTGCTCGGCAGCGACAACCGTCCAGGTGCCGCCGACATGTTCAACGACGTCTACAAAGAGCTGCCCGACCATCTGCGTCGCCAGCGCCAGCAGTTGGGAGTCTGACCATGAGCGAAACCCAGAACAACGGCGGTTCGCCGATGACGATGATCCAGGCGCTGCGTTCGGCGATGGATGTGATGCTGGAACGCGATGACAACGTCGTCGTGTTCGGCGAGGACGTCGGCTACTTCGGCGGCGTGTTCCGCTGCACCGACGGCCTGCAGGCCAAGTACGGCAAGCAGCGCGTGTTCGACGCACCGATCTCCGAGAGCGGCATCGCCGGCGCGGCGATCGGCATGGCCGCCTATGGCCTGCGTCCGGTCGCCGAGATCCAGTTCGCCGACTACATCTATCCGGCCTACGACCAGATCGTGTCCGAGGCCGCGCGCCTGCGCTATCGATCAAACGGCATGTTCACCTCGCCGCTGGTGTTCCGCACGCCCTGCGGCGGCGGCATCTACGGTGGCCAGACCCACAGCCAGAGCCCGGAGGCGATTTTCGCCCACGTGGCCGGCCTGCGTACGGTGATGCCGTCCAACCCGTATGACGCCAAGGGCCTGCTGATCGCCTCGATCGAGAACGACGATCCGGTGATCTTCCTGGAGCCCAAGCGCCTCTACAACGGCCCGTTCGACGGCCACCACGACCGCCCGGTCGTCGCCTGGTCCAAGCACGCCGACAACCTCGTGCCCGAGGGCTACTACAGCGTGCCGCTGGACAAGGCCGCCATCGTCCGCGAAGGCAAGGCGGTCACGATTCTGACCTACGGCACCACCGTGTGGGTGGCGCAGGCCGCGGCCGAAGATGCCGGCATCGACGCCGAGGTCATCGACCTGCGCAGCCTGTGGCCGCTGGATCTCGACGCGATCACCGACTCGGTCAAGAAGACCGGCCGCTGCATCGTGCTGCACGAGGCCACGCGTACCTGCGGCTTCGGCGCCGAGCTGGTCGCGCTGGTGCAGGAGCACTGCTTCTATCACCTGCAGGCACCGGTCGAACGCGTCACCGGCTGGGACACCCCCTACCCGCATGCGCAGGAATGGGACTACTTCCCGGGCCCGGCCCGGGTCATCGAAGCGTTGCAGCGCGTGCTGGAGGACTGAGCCATGGGACATCACGTCATCAAGATGCCGGACATCGGCGAAGGCATCGCCGAAGTCGAAGTGATCGCCTGGAAGGTCGAAGTCGGCGGCCAGGTCGCCGAGGACGAGATCGTGGCCGAGGTCATGACCGATAAGGCCATGGTCGAGATCCCCTCGCCCGTCGCGGGTACCGTGGTCTCTCTGGGCGGCAAGCCCGGCGAGATGATGGCCGTCGGCAGCGAGCTGATCCGCCTCGAAGTCGAGGGCGCCGGCAATGCCGCGTCCGCCGGTGCGCCCGCCGCGGCGAAGCCCGCAGACGCCGCTGCCGCGCCCAAGGCGGAAGCGCCGAAGCCGGCAGCCGACGCCAAGCCGGCACCGGCAGCGGAAGCCAAGCCCGCTGCCGCGCCTGCAAAGGCCGCGGCACCTGCACCGGCCGCAAAGTCGGACGCGCGCAGCGCGGTCACCAACAGCGTGCTCGCGGCCGGCGAACAGCCGCTGGCCTCGCCTGCCGTGCGTCGCCGTGCCTGGGATCTGGGCATCGAGCTGCGCTACGTGCCGGCGACCGGTCCGGGTGGCCGCATCCTGCACGCCGATCTCGACGCCTACGCCGAAGCCGGCGGCAAGGCGCAGCCGGTCGGTGGTGGCGCAGGCGGCAGCAGCTATGCGCGTCGCACCGGCGAAGAACAGGTGCCGATCATGGGCCTGCGCCGCAAGATCGCGCAGAAGATGCAGCAGTCGTGGTCGAACATTCCGCACATCACCTACGTGGAAGAAATCGACGTCACCGAAGTCGAGGCACTGCGCGCCAAGCTCAACGACCGCTGGGGCAAGACCCGCGGCAAGCTGACCCTGCTGCCGTTGCTGGCACGCGCGGTGGTGCTTGCGGCACGCGACTTCCCGCAGATGAACGCCCGTTTCGATGACGAGGCCAACATCGTCACGCGCTACGAGGGCGTGCAGCTCGGCATCGCGACGCAGAGCGCGGTGGGCCTGTCGGTGCCGGTGATCGCGCATGCCGAATCGCTGGACCTGTGGCAGACCGCCGCCGAGATCGGCCGTCTTGCCGCGGCCGTGCGCGAAGGCAAGGCGACCCGCGATGAGCTGTCCGGCTCGACGATCACCATCAGCAGCCTCGGCCCGGTCGGCGGCGTGGTGTCGACGCCGATCATCAACCATCCGGAAGTGGCGATCGTCGGCGTCAACCGCATCATCGAACGGCCGATGTTCCGCGAGGGCCAGGTCGTCGCGCGCAATCTGATGAACCTCTCGTCCTCGTTCGACCATCGCATCGTCGACGGCATGGACGCGGCCGAATTCGTGCAGGCGATCCGTCAGCGCCTGGAAACCCCTGCACTGCTGTTCGTGGAGTAATTGATGAGCCAGACCCAGACCATCGAAACCCAGCTGCTGGTCATCGGCGGCGGCCCCGGCGGTTACATCGCCGGCATCCGCGCCGGCCAGCTCGGCGTCAAGACCATCGTCGTCGAAGGCGTCAATCCGGGCGGCACCTGCCTCAACATCGGCTGCATTCCGTCCAAGGCGCTGATCCATGCCGCCGAGGAATTTGCCAAGGTCGCGAGCTATGCGGCCGGCACGTCTCCGCTCGGTATCAGCGTGCAGGCGCCGGCGCTGGATCTGGCCAAGACCGTCGAGTGGAAGGCCGGCATCGTCAAGAAGCTGACCGGCGGCGTGAGCGCACTGCTGAAGAAGAACGGCGCGCAGCTGATCAAGGGCTGGGCGACGATCGTCGACGGCAAGACCGTCGATGTCGCCGGCGCTGGCGAGGACGGCGGCACGTTGCGCATCAAGTGCGAGCACCTACTGCTGGCGACCGGTTCGGAGCCGGTGGAACTGCCCTTCCTGCCGTTCGGCGGCAAGGTCATCTCGTCGACCGAAGCGCTATCGCCGACGTCGCTGCCGAAGCATCTGATCGTCGTCGGTGGCGGCTATATCGGACTGGAACTCGGCACCGCCTACCGCAAGCTCGGCTGCGAAGTCACCGTGGTCGAAGCGCAGGACCGCATCCTGCCGGCTTACGACAGTGAGCTGACCAAGCCGGTCGCCACGCACCTCGACAAGTCGGGCGTCAAGGTGCTGACTAAGCACAGCGTGCTCGGCCTCACCGATGGCGGCGCCTTGCGCGTGCGCGATCCGGACGCTAACGAACTCACGATCGACGCGGACCAGATCCTGGTCGCGGTCGGTCGTCGTCCGAAGACCGATGGCTTCAATCTCGAATCGCTGGGTCTCGATCTCGCCGGTAAGTCGATCAAGATCGACGATCAGTGCAAGACCTCGATGCGCAACGTCTGGGCGATCGGCGATGTCGCCGGCGAACCGATGCTGGCGCACCGCGCGATGGCGCAGGGCGAACTGGTGGCCGAAGTGGTCAGCGGCAAGAAGCGCCACTTCATGCCGGCGGCGATTCCGGCGGTGTGCTTCACCGATCCGGAAGTCGTCGTCGTCGGCCTGTCGCCGGATGAAGCCAAGGCGCAGAACATCGAGATCAAGACCTCGATGTTCCCGTTCGCGGCCAATGGCCGCGCGATGTCGCTGGAGTCGACCGATGGCTTCGTGCGCGTGGTCGCGCGCGCGGGCGATCACCGCATTCTCGGCTGGCAGGCCGTCGGCGTGCAGGTGTCCGAACTGTCGATCGCATTCGTGCAGTCGATCGAGATGGGCGCAACGCTCGAAGACATCGCCGGTACCATCCACCCCCACCCGACGCTGGGCGAAGCCGTGCAGGAAGCCGCACTCCGCGCACTCGGCCACGCCCTGCACATCTGAGTCCCGCGCATGACTGACGCCACGTTCCCCACCTTCCGCCACGTCCCTTCGCAGCAGGCGCGCGAGCAGGCCGATCGCGAGAAGATCCTCGCCGATCCCGGTTTCGGCGTGCATTTCACCGATCACATGGTCGCCATCGACTGGACCGTCGAGGACGGCTGGCACGACGCGCACGTGCGGCCTTACGGCCCGCTGACGTTCTCGCCCGCCGCCGCGGTGCTGCATTACGGCCAGGAAATCTTCGAAGGCATGAAGGCGTTCCGTCATGCCGACGGTTCGGTGTGGACCTTCCGTCCGGAGTCCAACGGTCGTCGCCTGCAGCATTCGGCCCGTCGCATGGCGCTGCCGGAACTGCCGGTGGATCTGTTCGTCGAGTCGATCAAGCAGCTGGTCAAGACCGATGAAGCCTGGGTGCCGGGCGGCGGCGAATCGAGCCTGTACATCCGGCCTTTCATGATCGCCAACGAGGATTTCCTCGGCGTGCGCCCGGCGCGTCGCGTGGCCTATTACGTGATCGCCAGCCCCGCCGGCGCCTACTTCAAGGGCGGCATCAAGCCGGTCTCGATCTGGCTCTCGCGCGACTACGCCCGTGCCGGCCGCGGTGGCACCGGTTCGGCCAAGTGCGGCGGCAACTATGCGTCGTCGCTGCTGCCGCAGCGCGAGGCGGTCGAAAACGGCTGCGCGCAGGTGCTGTTCCTCGATGCGGAAACCAATACATACGTCGAAGAACTCGGCGGCATGAACGTGTTCCTGGTGCAGAAGGACGGCAGCGTCATCACCCCGTCGCTGACCGGCAGCATCCTCGAGGGCATCACCCGCGACAGCGTGATCCAGCTGCTGCGCGATCGCGGCCACACCGTGACCGAACGCCGCGTCGAGATCGCCGAGTGGATGGAAGGCGTGCGCTCGGGTGAGATCAGTGAGGTCTTCGCCTGCGGCACCGCGGCCAGCATCTCGCCGATCGGCGTGCTCAAGGGCGCCGATTTCAGTGTCGGCGATGCCGATGCGCAGCCGGGCGAAATCACGATGGGCATCCGCAAGGATCTGCTCGACATCCAGTACGGCCGCGCGCCGGACCGGCATGGCTGGTTGACGCGTCTGGTCTGATCCATCGCGTCAGGTGACGGAAAACGGCCCGCATTGCGGGCCGTTTTCTTACTGGCGTTGCGATTATCCGCATCGACTTCAGCGGCTCGCTGGCAAACTCTGTCGACGCCTTGAATCAGGCAGCGGCGTTCCTCGCCAGCGCCACCGTCGCGAGCTTGCTGGCCGGCTTGCGGCCCAGTTCGCCGCTGATCCACACCGCCGTGTCGGTCACCGCCTGCAGGTCGATGCCGGTCCGCAGTCCCAGTCCGTCGAGCATGTACAGCAGATCCTCGGTGGCGAGGTTGCCGCTGGCGCCCTTCGCGTAGGGGCAGCCGCCGAGGCCGCCGACGGCGCTGTCGACCACGCGCACGCCCGTTTCGAGACAGGCCAGCACGTTGGCCAGCGCTTGGCCGTAGGTGTCGTGGAAGTGCACGGCGAGCTGCGCCATGGGCACGGTCTGCGCGCAAGCCAGCAGCATCTCGCGCGCCTTTGCAGGTGTGCCGACGCCGATGGTGTCGCCGAGCGAGATCTCGTCGCAGCCCATCGCGTGCAGGGCATCGGCCACGCGCACCACATCACCGAGCGGCACGTGGCCCTGATAGGGGCAGCCGAGCACGGTCGATACGTAACCACGGACCGACACACCCGCAGCACGCGCCTGCTCGACGACAGGCTTCAGCCGTTCGAGCGAGCCGTCGACATCGATATTGGTGTTCTTGAGGTTGAACGCATCCGAGGCCGCGGTGAACACCGCGATGTGCCGCACACCGGATGCAAGCGCACGCTCCAGCCCCTTCGCGTTGGGCACCAGCACCGGATAGGCCACGCCGTCGCATTGCTGGATGCCGGCAAGCACTTCCTCGGCATCGGCCAACTGCGGCACCCACTTCGGGCTGACGAAGCTGGTGGCTTCGACGACCTGGAAGCCGCAGACCGACAACCGGTCGATCAACGCGATCTTGGTCGCGGCCGGCACCAGTGTCTTTTCGTTTTGCAGCCCGTCACGGGGACCGACTTCGACGACGCGGACGAAATCACTCATGCCGCGCCCTCCTCTGCATCGCCTTCGACGAAGTCGACCAGCACCGCGCCATCGGCCACCAGATCGCCCTGTTTCGCGAGAAACGCCTTGACCACGCCGTCGTGCGGCGCCTGCAGCGTGTGCTCCATCTTCATCGCTTCCATCACCAGCAGCGGCGTGCCCTTCTTGATGGGCGTACCGAGCGGTGCCAGCAGTTCGACGATGCGCCCCGGCATCGGTGCGATCACCGCGCCGGCATGCGCTTCGGCGCCGGTGTGTCGATGCAGCGGATCGACGTGTTCGAAGACGAAGCGGTCTTCGCCGCGATACAGCACGACCTGCGTGCCGTGCACCAGCACATCGACGTTGCGACGCACGCCGTCGATGGCGGCGGTCAGCGTCGGAGCGGTCCATTCGAAATTGACCGGCGTGGCCGTCTCGCCATCGATGCCGATGCGCAGCCCGTTATGGTCCTGACGCAACGCGATACGGCGGTGTTGTCCGTTCGCCGACAACTCGATGAAGCGAGCGGCGAGGGTGTCGAGGCGCCAGCCGTCGGCGATTGACCAAGGAGAAGCGGCCCTCACCCCTGCCCCTCTCCCGGAGGGAGAGGGGTTCGAAGTCGCGCTGTCCGTTACCGCCTGCGAATGCGCCCACAGGCCGAGTGCCGCGAGCATCCACGCCGCATCGTCGGCCTCGGGCAACGGCGCCAGCAGCGTGTCGATCTCGCGTGCAACGAGTCCGGTATCCAGGCGCGCGGCAGAGAAATCCGCTTGGCGCGCAAGGCGTCCGAGGAACACCGCATTGGTGGTGACGCCGACGACGCGCACCGCATCGATGGTCTGACGCAGACGTTGCAGGGCACGCGGACGGTCTTCGTCCCAGACGATCAGCTTGGCGATCATCGGGTCGTACCACGGGCTGATCGCGTCGCCCTGCTCCACGCCGGTGTCGATGCGCACATGCGCGCTCGCTTCGGGGAACTGCATGACCTGCAGCGTGCCCGTCGACGGCAGGAAGCCTTTGAGCGCGTCTTCTGCATACAGACGCGCTTCGATCGCATGGCCGCGATGGTGGATCTGGTCCTGACGCAGCGGCAGCGCCTGACCGGCGGCCGTGCGCAACTGCCATTCGACGAGATCGATGCCGGTGACCATCTCGGTGACCGGATGTTCGACCTGCAGCCGGGTGTTCATTTCCATAAAGTGGAAATCGCCGCCCTCGCCGACGATGAACTCGATCGTGCCGGCGCCGATGTAATCGACCGCGCGCGCAGCGGCGACCGCAGCCTGCGCCATCGCCTCGCGCTGCGCGTCGCTCAGTTCGGGCGCGGGCGCTTCTTCCAGAACTTTCTGGTGACGACGCTGCACCGAGCAATCGCGCTCGAACAGATGCACCACGTTGCCGTGGCTGTCGCCGAAGACCTGCATCTCCACATGGCGCGGCCGCACGATGTAACGCTCGATCAACACACGCGCATCGCCGAACGAACTCTCGGCCTCGCGCTGGCAGGACAGCAGTGCCGCTGCGAAGTCCTCACTCTTCTCGACCAGACGCATGCCCTTGCCGCCACCGCCGGCACTGGCCTTGATCAGCACCGGATAGCGGATCTCGTCGGCCTGCTGCTGCAGGAACGCGGGATCCTGGTTGTCGCCGTGATAGCCCGGCGTCACCGGCACATTGGCGGCCTGCATCAACGCCTTGGCTTCGCGCTTGTCGCCCATCGCCTGGATCGACTTGGGGCTAGGACCGATGAAGACCACGCCGGCATCGGCGCAGGCCTGCGCAAATGCCGCGTTCTCGGACAGGAAGCCGTAGCCCGGATGGATCGCCTGCGCACCGGTGCGGCGTGCGGCGTCCAGCAGCTTGTCGGCGCGCAGATAACTTTCGCGCGCAGCCGACGGGCCGATGTGCACCGCCTCATCGGCCAGACGCACATGGCGCGCATTGCGGTCGGCATCGGAGTACACCGCCACCGTGCGGATGCCGAGCCGGCGACAGGTCGCGATGATGCGGCACGCGATCTCGCCGCGATTGGCGATCAGCACGGTGTCGAACAGCGCGCCTTCGGAAATTCCAGTGGTCATCGAGCATCCTTTGCGCGGCGTGTTGACAGGAAGGCGTCCAGGCGCTCGCGGGCTTCGTCGGTAGCGCGGATGCCGGCGATGCGCGCGGCGGTGTCGGCGATCAGTGCATCCCCGATGGTCTGGCCATCGAGATCGCGGATGAGCCGCTTGGATTCGGCCTGTGCAGTCGGGCCGCCCTGCGCCAGCGCCTGCACCAAGGTGTCGATCGCGGCGTCGAGCGCGTCGTCGGCGACGACCTCATGCACCAGCCCGATCTCGTAGGCCTTCGCCGGCTGGATCAGTTCAGCGGTCAGGAAATAGCGCGCGGCCTGGCGCGGACCGATCGCGCGCAGCACGTAGGGGCCGATGGTCGCGGGAATCAGTCCGAACTTGACCTCGGACGTCGCGAACACCGCCTTGTCGCTGGCGACCGCGATATCGCAGGCAGCCACGAGGCCAAGACCACCACCGATCGCCGCGCCATGCACGCGCGCGATCGTCGGCTTCGGCAGCTCCGCCAGGCGACGCAGCATGCGCGCCAGCGCTTCGGCCTCGTCGCGATTGCGCGCGACGTCGTAATCGGCCGCGCGGCGCATCCAGTCGAGATCGGCGCCGGCAGAAAAACTGCGGCCGCGTCCGGCCAGCACGACGACGCGCGCGGCGTCGTCCGCGCCGAGCGCCTGCAGGCCACGATCAATCGCATCGATCAGGTGTTCGTCGAACGCGTTGTGACGCTCGGGGCGATCCATCCACAAGGTCGCCACGGCGCCGTTGCGTTCGATCCCGATATTCGGTGTGTCGGTCATTGCGGTGTCCTCGTCGCGCCCGGTCACATCCGGAAGATGCCGAACTTCGTCTCTTCGTTCGGTGCGTTCAATGCCGCCGACAGGGCCAGCCCCAATGCGCGACGGGTCTTGGCCGGATCGATGATGCCGTCGTCCCACAGTCGTGCGCTGGCGTAGTACGGATGCCCCTGCTGCTCGAACTGCTCGCGGATCGGGGCCTTGAACGCATCCTCGTCTTCCGCAGACCACGTGCCGCCCTTGGCTTCGATGCCATCGCGGCGCACGGTGGCCAGCACGCCGGCCGCCTGTTCGCCGCCCATCACGCCGATGCGCGCGTTGGGCCACATCCACAGGAAGCGCGGCGAATACGCACGGCCGTTCATGCCGTAATTGCCGGCGCCGAAACTGCCGCCGATGACGACGGTGAACTTCGGCACCTTCGCGCAGGCCACCGCGGTGACCAGCTTGGCGCCATCACGCGCGATGCCGCCGTTCTCGTACTTCTTGCCCACCATGAAGCCGGTGATGTTCTGCAGGAACAGCAGCGGAATGCCGCGTTTGGCGCACAGTTCCACGAAGTGCGCGCCCTTGAGCGCGCTCTCGGAGAACAGGATGCCGTTGTTGGCGACGATGCCGATCGGGTAGCCGTGCAGATGCGCGAAGCCGGTGACCAGCGTGGTGCCGTAGCGCGCCTTGAATTCGTCGAAGCGCGAGCCATCGACCAGCCGCGCGATCACTTCGCGCACGTCATATGGTTTACGCGTATCGGCCGGAATCACGCCGTAGAGTTCTTCGGCCGGATACGCCGGCTCTTCAGACGGCTGCGTTAGCAGTTCGCCCTGCTTGCGCCAGTTGAGCGAGGCCACGATGTCGCGCACGCGCGCCAGTGCATCGAGGTCGTCTTCGGCGAAGTGATCGGCCACGCCCGAGATGCGCGTGTGCACGTCGGCGCCGCCCAGCGATTCTGCGTCCACTTCCTCACCCGTCGCGGCCTTCACCAGCGGCGGACCGCCGAGGAAGATCGTGCCCTGTTCCTTGACGATCACCGTCTCGTCGCTCATCGCCGGCACGTAAGCGCCGCCGGCGGTGCACGAGCCCATGACGCAGGCGATCTGCGGAATGCCCTGCGCCGAGAGATTGGCCTGGTTGTAGAAGATCCGGCCGAAATGATCGCGGTCCGGAAACACCTCGTCCTGCATCGGCAGGAACGCGCCACCGGAATCGACCAGATAGATGCACGGCAGGCGGTTCTGCTGCGCGATCTCCTGCGCACGCAGATGCTTCTTCACCGTGATCGGGTAATAGGTGCCGCCCTTCACCGTCGCATCGTTGGCGACGATCATGCATTCGACGCCGCTGACCAGGCCGATACCGGCGACGACACCCGCGCTGGGCACCTCGCCGCCATACATGCCGTGCGCCGCCATCGGCGCGACCTCGAGGAACGGCGCGCCGGGATCGATCAGTGCATCGATGCGATCGCGCACCAGCAGCTTGCCGCGCTTGCGGTGCTTCTCGCGCGCGGCTTCGCTGCCGCCCTGGGCGATGCGCGCATGCGTGGCGCGCAGATCGTCGAGCGCCGTCTGCATCGCAGCGGCATTGGTCTGGAAACTCTCACCGGCCGGATCGATCCGGCTCTGCAGGATGGCCATCGGTGCTCCTTCAGCTGGTCTGGCGGAACAGTTCGCGGCCGATCAGCATGCGCCGGATCTCCGACGTGCCGGCGCCGATCTCGTAGAGCTTGGCGTCACGCCACAGGCGGCCCACCGGGTATTCATTGATGTAGCCGTTGCCGCCCAGCGCCTGGATCGCCTGCCCGGCCAGCCACGTTGCCTTCTCGGCCGCGTAGAGGATCACGCCGGCGGCGTCCTGACGGGTGATCTTGCCGGCGTCGGCCGCCTTCGCCACCGCGTACACGTAGGCGCGGCAGGCGTTGTAGGCGACATACATGTCGGCGACCTTGCCCTGCATCAGCTGGAAGTTGCCGATCGCTTCGCCGAACTGGCTGCGCTCGTGCACGTACGGCAGCACCGCATCGAGACCCGCGGCCATCAAGCCCAGCGGACCGCCCGACAGCACCAGGCGCTCGTAGTCGAGACCGGACATCAGCACCTTGACGCCGCCGCCGACTTCGCCGAGCACGTTCTCGACCGGCACTTCGCAATCCTCGAACACCAGCTCGCAGGTATCCGACGACCGCATGCCGAGCTTGTCGAGCTTCTGCGCAGTCGAAAAACCCTTGAAGCCCTTCTCGATGATGAAAGTGGTGATGCCCTTCGGGCCGGCATCGGGATCGGTCTTGGCGTAGACCACCAGCACGTCGGCGGTCGGGCCGTTGGTGATCCACATCTTGTTGCCGTTGAGCACGTAGCGGTCGCCGCGCAGTTCCGCGCGCAGCTTCATGCCCACCACGTCCGAACCCGCGCCCGGCTCGCTCATCGCCAGCGCGCCCACGTACTCGCCGCTGCACAGCTTCGGCAGGTACTGCTGCTTCTGCGCTTCGCTGGCGTTCTTGCGCAGCTGGTTGAGGCACAGGTTGGAGTGCGCGCCGTAGGACAGACCGATGCCGCCCGAGGCCCGCGAGATCTCCTCCATCGCGACCACGTGGGCCAGATAGCCGAGGCCCGTGCCGCCGTATTCTTCTTCGACGGTGATGCCCAGCAGGCCCTGCGCGCCGAGCTTGGTCCACAGCGCGTGCGGGAACTGGTTGGCCTCGTCGGCATGCGTGGCGAGGGGCGCGATCTCCTGCGCGGCGAAGTCCTGCACGGACTCGCGGATCATCTCGATCTCTTCGCCGAGTTGGAAATCGATGGACGGAATACGCATGCTGGACTCCAGGTTCCCGGGGACGACGACCCGCATGGCATCGCGCCTGCGCAGTGGTCCCGATCGGCACAGGCTAGCGGGTTCGAGGCAAGAATTGAACTAATATTCAAAAATTGAACTGAGGATCACGTTTTGAGCTACCGGCGTTCGGACCTGATGGAAGAGCGGATGACCCGCAACCGCGAGCGGATCGTCCACGCCGCGCGCACGCTGGTGTCCGTGGGCGGCTTCCGCGAGGCCCAGGTGGCCGCCGTCGCCGCCGAGGCCGGCGTATCGACCGGGCTGATCTACCGTTACTTCCCGTCCAAGACGGAACTGTTCGTCGAAGTGCTGACCATCGCCATCGACGCCGAGATCGTGATTCTGCGCGGCGCGGCCGCTGCCCACACCGACGCCCGAGACCAGTTGGGCGCCGCCATCGAAGCCTTCGTGCGCCGCGCCCTCGCCGGCCCGGCCCTGGCCTACGCCTTCATCGCCGAGCCTGTGGACCCCGAAGTGGACGCCGAACGTATCCGCGGCCGCCGTCGCTTCGGCGAAGTCTTCCGCGACATCCTGCTGGCCGGCATCGAACGCAAAGAATTCCCCGCCCAGGACGCCGACGTCACCGCCGCCTGCATCGTCGGCGCGTTCACCGAAGCGCTGGTCGGGCCGGTGGCGCCGATCCTGAAAGAGAAGACGTCCGGGCCGGCGCAGTTGGTGGAGTCGATCCGGGAGGTGTGTTTGCGGGCGGCGGGGTCGGTCGGATAGCACTTGGTGGTTGCCAGGCCGAATTTGGATTGTGGCGAAGCGCTACATCGAGTTCGCTGAATTCCCGCCTTGCGACGTTGCGATCAATGTCCAGATGTTCGGGTTGCGCAAGGGGCGCGGCATCTTCAGAGCGATGCCCCGCTGGCCGAGGTCACGTTGCCGAACGCCCGAGACCTGCTCGCCATCCCGCTGTTGCCTCGCGGCATTCGAGATTGGGCGGATCATTTGGGCCGTCGGCATTGCAGGCGCTGTCTCCTTGCACGTTCAAGCGACGCAAGTGCCGCTCTTGTCGAGCGACTCCATACACGCGCCTTTGTGGTCGAAAACCCGCCGCAGGAACTGGGCACCGTCCTCCAGCGCCTGGCGCGCGATCTTCGACACCTTCACCGCCTCGATGAAGCTGTGTGGCGCTCCGGGATAGACCTTGATCCGCACGTCGTTGCCGGCGGCGAGCAGCTTCCCGGCCATCGCCATGTTCTGCTCGGTCAGCACGTCGCACTCACCGACGCCGATGAAATACGGCGGCAACCCGTCCACGTCGGCAAGCAGGCCGTGGGTATAGGGATCGTTACGATCGGCCGGACGCGAGATGTAGTAGTTCCAGAATGTGTCCACCTCGACCGCGGTGAGCATGTCCGCGTCCGTGCCGTAGCGCCGGCGCGACTGCGCGGACGCATCCGGCGAGAAGCCGGCGAAATAGCTCAACACCGCACCGACCCGATGGCCCTCTCCCGCATCGCGCAGCTTCAGCACCGCGCCGGTGCTGAGGTTGCCGCCAGCGGAGTCGCCACCAAGTGCCAGCTGCTCGCCGTCCATGCCATACGCGGGCCCGTTCGCGCCCAGCCAGTGGACGACATCGACCACCTGCTCCAGCGCTACCGGATACCGCACCTCGGGCGACAACGCGTAGTCGATGCCGACCACGGCGACACCTGCACGTGCGGCGAGCTCTCGCATTACACGGTCATGCGTGTCGAGGCTGAACATCGCCCAGCCGCCCCCGTGCAGGAATGCCAGCGTCGGCTTGGGCGTACCGGGTGCCGGATCGTGGATCCGCAGCCGCACTGGTCCGTGGCGGGTGTCGGCGAAGATCTCTTCGGTGCGCGCCATCACCGGACCGCCCTCGCGCCATGGGCGACGCACCTGCTCGACGATCTCACGCAGCGCGGGCCAACCCAGCGCGCGCCCACCCACCAGGCGCCTGCCCTCGGCGATCACGCTGTCGATGAAACCGGCGATCTCCGGATCGAGCGGCTGCGCACGCGGTTCGATCGACGCGATGGCGTCGGCGCCGCGACCGTTGTCGAAGCGGCGCATCCACGTGGCCAGCGGCAATTGGCCGGTATTCCACAGGCCGCGCAGGATGTCGTCGAATACATCATCGCGTTCGTCCTGGCCCAGCTTGAACGTCGCGCGCGTGTCGCGTATGTGGGCGTGGAATCCGACCACGTATTCGCGCAACGACAGATAGCGCGGCCCCATCTCCTCGACGGCCCACGGTCCCGGGCGACCACGCTCCACGTCGTCGACCAGATGTCGCAACAGGCGATCGGCATCTTCTGCGGTATCCCGCAGTTCGACGTCGACCTCGAAGATCACCGTCGTGTAGTTCCAGGTCGGCGCCCGGCTCCGGTCAGCAAACCAGGACGGCGACACGTAGCCATGCGGACCGATCAGCAGCACGGTCGCGCGCGGATCGTCGGCAAACGCTTTCCACTGCGGATTGGATCGGCCGAAGTGGCCCAGCAGACGCAGGGGCTGCCCGTCTGCATCGCATTCGACTTGAACCGGCAACGGCGTGGCCGACAGGCTGCCGGCAGGGCCGGAAACGATCCAGGCCAGCGGCTGAGCGGCGACCAGGTCGGCCACGTCCCGGGAGGTACGCGGCTGGAAAAGCGGGAGAGCGGACATGGGGTTTCCGGAAGAGGAGCGGGAATCGGGTCAGGCGTCGAACGCGGCGATCGAATGTGCCGGCCAACGTTCGGCCCAGGGCGCAGCGGCCTCGAGTTCGTAGGCAAGCGCAAGCAACAGGTCCTCTTGGCCGCGGTCGGCGGCGAACATGCTGCCGATCGGCAGACCATCACTGCTGTGCGAAAGCGGCAGGGAGATTGCCGGCGTGCCGGCCATGTTCTGCAGCGGGGTGTAGTCGATCCACGCGAACATTGTCTGCATCAGGGCGTCCAGCGGGACGTCCGGGGCGAACGTGCCCAGCAACGGGGGCGGTGCGCTGGTCACCGGACTCAGCACGACGTCGTACCGGCTGAAGAACGTCGACATCTGCGCCGGCAATTGTGCGATCTGCCGGTAAATGCCTTCGAGTGCGGAGGTCGGTAAACCGGCGGCACGTGCGGCCAGTCCCAGCGTCCATGGCTCCAACGCATCCGCGGCGCGGCGTCCGCCGAGTAGCGCACACGCTGCTTCGGTAGCGTCGGCAGCCAGGTGCGACCACAAGTCCTCGAACGCGGTCAGCAACAGATCACCGTCGACCGGCCACTGCGCGGACTCAACGTGGTGACCGAGCGACGCACACAGATCCGCCGTCGAGGCGATTGCGCCACGCACATCGGTATGGGGAGCTGCGCCACGCAGACCGGTGTCAATCACCGCCATGCGCAGACGCCGTGCAGCCGGCTGCCGCACCATTGGCCTCGCCGAGTGCGGATGGGTGGCAGCGAACGCCCAAGCGGCGTCGCGCACGGTACGCGCGTGCAGGCTGTCGGCAACGAGCAGGTCCTCAGCCAGATGCCGACCGCGCACACGCACGGTGCTGTCGCGACCCGGTTTCAATCCCACGACGCCGCAGCATGAAGATGGCAGCCGTATCGACCCGCCCCCGTCGCTGCCGTGCGCCACGGGCACCAGGCCAGCCGCGACCGCCGCCGCGGCGCCGCCGCTTGAGCCGCCAGGTGAATGTGCCAGCGACCATGGATTGCGGGTGACCGGCCCCTGCAGGGGTTCGGTGGAGGCGAGCAATCCGAACTCGGGCATCGCCGACTTGCCGACCGCCACCAGTCCCTGCGCCGCGAGACGGTCGACGTACGGATAGCCACGTTGGACCAGCACGCCGCTGCGGCTGCGCGAGCCTCCAGTTGTCGGCATACCGGGATAGTCCAGCGAGTCCTTCGGTAACCACGGCACGCCCGCCATCTCGCCACGCGTCGCAGTCGCATCGATGGACGCGGCCTCACGTCGAGCCAGTCCGAAGGCGCGATGACTCAGGCTCTGCAACTGTGGTTCCAGCGCTTCGATACGCTGGATCGCCGCCTCCGTCAGTCCTGCCGCATCGATGTCGCCCGTACGCAGCAGGGCGGCCTGGTCGTGAGCATCGAGACGACCCAGGGCGAAAGCGTCGGCGCGGGTGAGTGTGGTGCGTGACATGCGGGATTCCGGCAAAAGTGGCAAACGAAACGCGTCAATCACGCCGTACGTCGGCGTGATCTGGCACGCCCGTAGAAGCGGTAGATCAGCCCGCCAGTCAGCGCGTACACGAGCAGCAGGAAGACCGGCAGCAAATCGCCGGCCAGCGCTTGCTGCATGAGGTCCAGCGCTACCGGCAACGTCATCGCGAAACTCAGGACGGTAGCGCCGACCGGGACGACGCCGAACCAGATGCCGAAGAGGCGGACGCCGCCAAGTGGTACCCGGAAGCGGCCGATCCGCTCGGGCTCGGTGCTTCGGATCCGGATCAGGCTGATCGCGACCATCGCGAACATCAGCGCGACACCGAACGAGATCAGGTCGGCCATGACCGAGATCGGCAGCAGCGCGGCGTTGATCGCGGCCAGCGCGGCGAGCAGCAGGTTGGCGCCCGCGAGGCTGTTGCGTACCGGGTGCAGGCGGCTGAAGAGATCGGGCAGCAGGCCGTCGCGGGACATCGCGTAGCAGACCCGCGAATGGCCGAAGGCGTTGGCGAGCAACACGGACGCCAGCCCCGCGAGCGCGCCGATCTTGATCACCACCGCGAACTGGGGCCACCCGATGCGGTCGACCGCGAGGGCGATGGGATCGGGCACGTCGAGGTCGCGAAACGGAACAAGGCCGGTCAGGACGATCGCTGCCAGCACGTACAACGTCGCGCAGATCGCCAGGGAACCGAGGATGCCGATCGGCACATCGCGCTGCGGATTACGGGTTTCCGCTGCGGCCGTCGATACGGTCTCGAATCCGAGGAATGCGAAGAACAGCAACGCAGCGGCACGCATCACGCCTTCCCAGCCGTAGGTGAAGCCACCTTCGTTGGGCGGCACGAACGGTGTCCAGTTGGCAGGATCGACTTCGGTCGCACCCACGGTAATGAAGGCAACAAGCACCAGCACCTTCACTACCACGAGGATGGTGTTGGCCAGCGAAGAGCGTGACGTACCCATCGCGACGATCGCACCTGCACACAGCACCGCGAACGCGGCGACGAGATTCGTATGTCCGGTGACCGTGAGCGACGCGCCGTTTGTGGCCGGCAGCAATTGGATTGCAGGCGTGGAGATCGCGACCGGTAACACGATGCCAAGGTCCCCTAGCAGGCTGCCGAGATACCCGGAGAACCCCACCGCCAGCAGCGAGGCCGCCACGCTGAATTCCAGAAACAGCAGCCAGCCCAACGCCCACGCCGGACCGATGCCGAGCGTGTGCTTGCAATAGCTGTAGGCCGAGCCGGACTCCGGCACGCTCGACGACAACTCCGCGTAGCACAGGCCAACCAGCAGACAGGCCACGCCGGCGATCACGAACGACACCGTCACGGCGGGTCCCGCATACAGCGACGCGGCGGTACCGATCAGCACGTAGACGCCGGCGCCCAGGATCTGCGCGACACCGAGTACCAGCAGCGCCGGCCAGCCGAGTCGCATCTGGAGACCCGTCTCTGTTGGTGTTGTCATCGACCGCCCACCCTACGCAGCACCACACGCGCGAACCGCATGCATTCGTCGCCGTGGGTCGCTGTGCGCTCCGGGCAAGCGGAAAACTGGCAGGTGGTTCGGGAATGATCGTTCGTCACGCCTGCATGCTGTCGGCTCGAGCGTCACATCGCTTCGCCATCCCGTTCCGCGACTTGGCCGAACTGTCCGGCGGTTCACCGATCCGGCCTGTGTAATCCGAAGACGTCATCCGCAACGCGTAGACATGTCGGCCTACAACGGTGCCTGACGCAGACGCGCGCCTTCAGCGGATCTCGAACGCGAACCGCATGACGTCGGTCACCGAGCGCGCCGGCACGGTCACGTGCACCTCGTCGGGATAGCGCAGCAGACGGACCCGCAACCCCTGGCCCGACAGCCGGTCCAGGCGCGCGACCAGCGCGCGCGCGGGCTCGGGATCGTCATCGGTGTCGCGATCGCCGACGACCACCATCAGGCGGCTGTTGCGCCCCACCCGGCCATCGGCCAGCCGCGCGACGAACACGCGTTCGTCATCGAGAATGCCCTGCGCGTTCCACTCCATCGACGGACTGGCCGCGACGATGGAATGGAACGCGTCAGGTCGCTCGTAAAGCGCATACAACGCGAACAGTCCGCCCAGCGAATGTCCGAACAGCGCATGACGCTCCGGATCGACGGGGTAGCGGCGGGCGATCTCCGCGCGCAGCGGACCGGTCAGGAAATCCAGGAAGGCCTTGCGTGCGCCACTCGGGTATTGCGCGAGTTCCCGGTACTGGCGCGGCGGCGGATCGGGCATCGGCGCGACGAAGTCGTTGAGGCGGCGCACGTCCCAGGCATCGTCGGTCGGATACCCGACGCCGACGATGATTGCCTTGCCAACTGGCAGGTGTTCCGCCACTCGGCGCGCCTGCGCGAACGACGCGAAATAGGCGTTGCCGTCCAGCACGTAGAGCACCGGATAGCCGTCAGCCGGCGCGGCGCCTGGATCGTCCGGCAGCGACACGGCGATCCGGTAGATCCCGCCAGCGCCCGAGTCCATATCCCAGGTCTGGGTAGCAGGCATCGCATGGCGCGCAGGCGCCGCCGGCTCCGATGCGCTCGCGACGGATGCCAGGAGCGCGGTAGCGACCGCCACCATCCAGACCAGACTGCTGCAAGTGCGTCCCATGTTCCGCTCCGATGTTCCACAGATTCCGCGATCCATTCATTCCCTACATCGATGCGGAACACAAGCACGCTCCGCGCCGCACCCGCCATGCTGTGCGAATCCATGGCGCCGGACTTGTCCATCTGAGCCCGCCGCTTCGCCGGATGTCCCGCCGTCAGATCGTCCACGCGGTCGATCCGCGTCGCGCGATCTGTTTCTGCGAAGTCGCGAACGCGATCGGCATGCCCTTTGCTGCGCGACGCGGCTAGGCTCGGGACACGTCCCATCGTCAGGATCCCCCTTGCCCCCTCTCGACCCCACGGCATCCGCGAATGCGCACGACTGGCTCGCAAGACTGGTCGCTTTCGACACGACATCGCGCAACTCCAACCTCGCACTGGTCGAGGCGGTCGAAGCCTGGCTCGCTACGCTGGGTGTGCGTTCGACGCGCGTCCCCGCGCCCGCCGGCGGCAAGGCCAACCTGCTGTTCTCGATCGGTCCCGACGTGACTGGCGGCGTTGTGCTGTCGGGCCACACCGATGTGGTCCCGGTCGACGGCCAGGACTGGCACAGCGATCCATGGACATTGACCGAGCGCAACGGCCGCCTGCACGGGCGCGGCGCCGCGGACATGAAAGGCTTCATCGCCGCCGGCCTGTCGCGGGTGCCGGCGATGCTGGCCGCAAATCTGCGGCGCCCGGTGCACTTTGCGCTGTCGTACGACGAGGAAGTCGGCCTGCTCGGTGCGCCCTCGCTGATCGACGCTCTGCTGGCGGGCGTACCGCGTCCGGCGGTCGTGATCGTGGGTGAACCGACCGGGATGCGTGTGGTCGAACGGCACAAGGGAATCATGGGTCTGCGCACAACCGTACTTGGCCACGAGGCGCATTCGAGCCAGACCCATCTGGGTGTCAGCGCGAACATGGTCGCCACGCGCCTGATGGCGAAAATTGTCGCGATCGCCGACCGCCTGGCCGCCGCTCCCGAAACCGGCAGCGGTTTCGTGCCGCCGCATGCCACGGTCACGATCGGCCTGGTCAACGGCGGCACCGCGCCCAACATACTCGCGCGCGAATGCAGCTTCGTCTGGGACATCCGCTCGGCATCGCCGACCGAGGCCCGCGCGGTCTATGACGAGGTCGAAGCGCTGGTCCGCGAACTGGACGCGGAGATCCGCGCGCGCTTCGACGATTGCGGTATCGCGACCGAGATCCTGTCCGACGTACCGCCGCTGACGGGCGCCGGCAATGCACCCGCATTGGACATGGTTGCGCGTCTGCTCGGTACTTCGGAATGCGAAGTCGCCTCCTACGTCTCGGAGGCCGGTCTGTTCGAAGGCGCCGGCCTGCCGACCGTAATCTGTGGGCCCGGCTGGATCGCGCAGGCGCACCAGCCCGACGAGTACATCGAACTCGCCCAGCTCGACGCCTGCGCAGTGTTCATGGACCGTCTCATCGACGAGTTGCGTAGATGAGCCGCCTCGATGTGGGCACCGGCAGTGAGGCGTACCGGCGCGTCGTCGGCGGACGCAACTGGATCCTCGGTGTGCTCACGTCGATCTACCTGGTCAACTTCATCGACCGGCAGATCCTGGCGATCCTGCTGCCACAGGTGAAAGCCGAGTTCGACCTCTCCGACACCTACCTCGGCCTGCTGGTCGGGCCGACGTTCGCACTCTTCTACGCGACGATGGGCCTGCCACTGGCGTTGCTGGCCGATCGGGTCAACCGGCGCCGGCTGATCGCCGCGTCACTGGCGCTGTTCTCGCTGATGACGATCGCCTGCGGTCTGGTGCTGCAGTTCTGGCAACTGGTGATCGCACGCATCCTCACCGGCGTCGGCGAGGCCGGTACAGGCCCTGCCTCTCAGACGATGATCACGGATCTGTTTCCCGCCGAGCGCCGCGGGCGCGCGCAGGCGATCTATGCCACGGGCGCCAATCTTGGCGTGCTCGTCGCGTTCGCTGCAGGCGGTTTCATCGCCCAGGCCTGGGGTTGGCGTGCGGCCTTCATCGCAGCCGGCCTGCCCGGTCTGGTGCTGACCGTGGTGCTGCTGGTGACGGTCCGCGACCCACAACGTGGCGCCCACGACCGCATCGTCGTCGCGGACCCCGCGCCACCGTTCTCCAAGGTCATGCTGCAGCTGTGGCGCAGCCGCGCGTTCCGCTGGACCACGCTCGGCGCGTGTTCCACCTGTTTCACGGCCTACTCTCTGGGCAGCTTCTTCCCGATGTTCCTGGCCCGCAGCCACGGTCTGTCGACTGCCGAGATCGGTATGGTGATGGCGCTGATCATGGGTGTGTGCGGCGGTCTGGCCACCTATGCCGCCGGCCATTTCGCCGATCGCTTCGGCCGCAGCGATCCGCGTTGGTATTCATGGGTCCCCGCGATCGCGGCAGCTCTGCCACTGCCGCTGGCGCCGATCTGCTTTCTGGTCGGCGACACCGGCATCGCAATCGCCGCAGCGATCATTCCGCTGTCGCTGACCGCCGCTTTCATCGGCCCGACGATCACCATCATCCAGCGCCTGGTGCCCGTGCGCAGCCGTGCGACCGCAGTCGCCACCCTGATCCTGATCGACAACATCATCGGGCTTGGACTGGGCCCGCAGTTCGTCGGCATCGCCAGCGATCTCTGGCGGCCGGCACTGGGCGAGGACTCTCTTCGCTACGCGATGCTCGCCGCGACGATGGGATCGGTGGTGTCGGTATTCGGCTTCGTCATGGCCGCGCGCCATGTACGCGGCGACATCGCCATACGCGAAGCGTCGGCCACTGCTGCACCGAATGGCTAAGACTTCGCGCTGACCTGCCAAGCGCCGGTGGCGCCCGCTGGGGTATCAAACCATGTCACCCGGGCGCGGGACATCCCCGCCGCCCGACGCGGGACCTTCGACGGAGAAGCCGTAATGAACCACGCAGCCAGGCGCATGCTCGTTCCCAGTGCGCTCACCCTTGCTCTGCTGTCGACGCCGGTATTCGCGCAGAGCACCGCCACGTCGGTGTCCGATACGCAGTCAACGGATGCCAAGGACCTCGACGCCGTACTCGTCGTCGGACAGCGTGCAAACCGGGTCAGCAACGGTGCGACCAATCTCGACCTGGACATCAAGGAAACGCCGCAGTCGATCAGCGTGATCGACAGCCAGCAGATGCAGGACTTCGGTGCCGACAGCCTCAACGACGCACTGCGCCTCGCGACCGGCATCCAGGTGGAACAGACCTCGACCAACCAGACGCAATTCCTGGCACGCGGCTTCGAGATCAAGAACACCCAGATCGACGGTGTCGGCCTGCCCAACGGCTGGGGCGTTGTCACCAACGCGATGGATGCGTTCGGATTCGAGAAGCTGGAAGTGATCCGTGGCGCCAATGGCCTGCTGACCGGCGTGGGCAATGCGTCCGGAACGATCAACTACGTCCGCAAGCGACCCACCAACGAGGCGAAAGGACAGGTCGGGCTGACCGCCGGATCGAACGGACGTCGCCGCATCGAGGCCGACTACTCGACGCCATTCTCCGAAGACGGCACCTGGGCCGGCCGTGTGGTCGTCGCGCGCGAGGAAAGCGATTCCTACCTGCGCGACTTCGAAAGCGAGCGTTCGTATCTGTACGGCGTGGTCGACGGCCAGATCGGCGAGAACGGCACGCTGGCATTTGGTTACTCGTGGCAGAAATCGGACACCAGCGGCAACATGTGGGGCGCGCTGAGCTTCATCGATACCGACGGCAACCAGATCGAATGGGACCGCAGCGCTTCGACAACCCAGGACTGGACCTACTGGAACTCGACCACGCACGCCGCGTTCGTCGAGTACACACATCAGTTGGGTGACAACTGGCAGGCCAAGGCGTCTTACAACTACCGTGTCTACGATCACGAATCGCAGCTGTTCATGGCGTACTCGCTGTTCGGTCTTGATCCGGCCACCGGCGAAGGCCTGTATGGGTGGGCCTACAAGAGCCCTTACGAGACCAAGGCCCATATCGGAGACGTCACCGTCAACGGTCGCTTCAACCTGTTCGGCCGCGAACACGAAGCGATGTTCGGTGCGAGCACTGCGCGAAGCGAGGGCATCGACGAGTACCACCCGGTCGACACCACCGGCCCGCAGTTCGGCGCCCTGCCCGGCTTCCCGTACGCAGGCGGTGCGATCACCGAGCCCGCCTGGGGTGAACGCGCGCCCTACACCGCGTTGAACCAGCGTCTGACCCGCGTCTTCGGCGCCACCCGCATTGCGTTCACCGATCGCTTCAAGACGATCATCGGGTTCAACTGGGCGGAGTTCCAGCGCGACAGCGCCGACAATGCCGGCGGTATGTCCGACATCACTGACCGCAACCTGGCGCCCTACGCTGGCGTGACGTTCGACTTCAGCGACCGCATCACCGGTTACGCCAACTACTCCTACATCTACCAGCCGCAGGATGAAGTCGACTTCGACCGCGAATACTTCGCGCCGAGCAAGGGCACCAACTACGAGGTGGGCGTCAAGGCCGAGTGGCTGGACCAGCGCCTGCTGACTACGCTGGCGTGGTTCAGCGCCAAGCAGGACGGACTGGCCACGTACGTCGGCACGCGCTTTATGGACGGCTACGCGTATGGCTATTCGCGACCGGTCGACATCGAGTCGGAAGGTTTCGAGTTCGAGGCCACCGGCAAGCTGGGCGAAAACATCAACCTGTTGTTCGGTTACACGCAGCTGTCGATGGACGGCGAAGACGGCAGCGACACCTACAGCTGGGTGCCGCGTCGCACGGCCAATCTGCTGCTCAGCACGCGCCTGTCAGCTGTGCCCGCGGTGTCGTTCGGCGCAGGTGGGCGCTGGCAGGAGAGGATCTCGAACTTCGAGAGCTACGTCACCAGCAACCCGGTCCGCCAGGGCGGCTACACGCTGCTCAATGCCTTCGCAGCCTGGGACGTCACTCCGGACGTGACACTGCGGGCCAACATCAACAACATCACCGACAAGAAGTACATCCAGAGCCTGTACTCGGTGAGCTACTACGGCCCGCCGCGCGAGTACTCGGTGAGCCTGGACTGGCGCTTCTGACGGCACCACGCCGTCGCGGTACCGGGCCTGCCACCGGTATCGCAACGGTCGGGAAGACGTCACCGATGCACCAGTGAACGCAGGCAGTGATGCCTGCGTTCTGCGTAGCGACAACCGCCGAGTCGTTAACAGCGCACGCGTTTGCGCACAGCCCGATGCAATGGAGAACGCCCGTCACCGGGCGCTGGAAGGTGCCGTTCCCGGTTGCTCGCGGGTGGCTTCTACCTCTGCCCAGCGCTGCAGGCGCGTGGGCACGTGCCGGACCAATGCAGGATGGCGATCGATGGCGTGGTCCAGGCCCGTTACATCGGCGTCGCGCACGTATGCGTCGAGAAACGCGAGTACCACGTCGCCGACCGCGGACGTCGCAGCCTCGGGCGCGATGTCGCCGAAGCGTTCGTCGCGCATCGACGCCGGCAACAGCGTGTGGAAGTCGGTGAACCCCATGTGGCGGATGCCCCGCAACCGCAGGCGAACCACGTCCGCAGTCGTGCCGGCCTCCCGCCAGCGTTCGTAGGCGAGATCGTTCGGGCTGTAGTCGGTCTCGCGTGGCTGGCCCTCGAACAGTCCGTAACGCGGCCAGTCGCTGAGCACCAGCAGCAGCGGACGCCCGATCGGACTGTCGTAGACGTCGGCCTCAAGGTTCTGACCGTCCAGGTTGACCGCGGCCCGGCACGCCGCAACCCGACGACAGCCGGCCGCCGATGCCGCTCCCCCGAACGACATGCCGGCAAATGCGAGCCGGTTGCGGTCTGCAATGGCGAGGATGTCGTGCAGATCGGCCGGCGTAGCACCATCGACGATCGCAGCGGCCACGGCTTCGGTGTCCTCTCGCCAGCGCACCGCGGCGAGCCCGATGTGCGTGGATGACTGCGCACTTGCGTAGGTCTCCAGCGCTTCTCGGCGCGCAGCCAGTCCGTCCGCGCCCATCAGCACTTCCCACGCTGTAGTAAACCGCGCATCGGCCGCACCCGGTCCGAAAGGCGCGGTCGCCACCAGACGGCCGTCCCGCAGGCGAAGATCAGCCGAATCGCCCGGATGCGCGATCGACACCACGATGTAGCCGTGGCTGGCGAGCAGCATCGCCAGCGCGGTGTTCTGCTCCGGGTACAGGAACAGGCCATGGCTGTAGACCACCACCGGGAAACCGCCGGTCTGCGTCGCAGGACGCGCGTGCAAGCTTGCGGCAGTCCGTACGGCAACGAGCGTCTCCACCTCCGGCAGCGGATAGCGGAACAGCCGGCTGATTGCCGGCACGGTGGCTGTGACTGCTTCCGGTGCAAGGTACGCGGCGCCGTCGACCAGCGCCGACTCGACGGCGGGATACCAGACAACCGCCGGCAGGCGTCGCGGCCCGCTGTCGGGATCGGCGGCATCGAGCAGCCTGGTTGGATCGGCGAATTCGGTGCGGACCACGCCGACCGGATACCCGCCGTCGGGTGACGGCAGGGACGGCGCGGCGAGTGCGGCGGTGCAGGCACTCGCGAGTGCGGTGACGACGAAAAACGAACGCAAAGAAGTCATGCAGTGTCCAGGTGCGGGCGGCTATGCCCGATCAGTTCATACGTGCGGTAGCAGCGAGTAATGGCCTGCGGGTCTCTGCGTGCGGCGCGCCGCGCGACGTCGTGGAGCGGACCAGCGTCGGGCTCGAACCGAACGCCAGCTTGAACGCCCGGGTGAAGCTCCCCGGGCATTCGTAGCCACACTCGAACGCGATGTCGATCATCGGCTTGTCGCTGTTGCTCACCAGAACCATCGCCTTTGAAAGCCGTACCTGCTTGTAGACCTGTCCAACGCTGCCGCGGAACAACGCCTGGAATCCGTACTGAAGCTTCTTGATCGTCATGCCTACGAGGGCCGCCAACTCGGCCACGCTGAGCGGCTCCTCGAGGTTCTCTTCGATCACCTGTTTGGCGAGCTGGACCTTCTCTACATCCGCACGGCGCAGAACCGGACCATCGGCGTCGTTGCCGTCCGCATGTGCCTGAATGACCGCGCAGATGATCTCGCTCGCCTTCGACGCGAGGTACAGGCGCCGCAGATCGCCTTGGTATGGGCATTCAAAGGCCTGACTGGCGGCGATGCTCGCACCGCCGGTGAGCGGCACGTGGCGCAGGCCGATCGGCGTGCCGTCGACGATGTAGTCGCGGAAGATGGCGGGTAGCGCTTCGACATCAATTCCGAGTACGTCACGCACGCGATCGCGTCTCAGGAAGATCGTCACCCACCGCAGGGGGCGGTTGGGCTCATAGACGGTGCGCACGGCGCCGCCACTCGACAGCCCATAGAACGTGCAGAAGCCGTGCGCCAGCGCTTCGTCCGCGGGCACGTCGTCGGTGGAAATCGTGCCGCGCCCTTCGATCCACGCGCAGAACACGATGTGGTCGTCATGGCGATGCAAACGCGCGACATCGTGGGCAGCGCGGAAGTCGACGATCGCCATCGACATTGCATCGTTGAGCTGATGAAACTCCCAGCCGCCGTCGCCAATGGCAGCGTCGTAGTGGTGCCGAAATCCATGACCCGACACAAGCGGTTCCCGCCAGCCTTCCTGATGCGTTCCGCCACGCCAGCGAACGGCTTCGTCCGGCTGCACGGCGCAGTCCAACATGTCTTCGATGGTTCGGTCGTCGAACATCATCCGGCCTCACTCCCATGCTTGCGCGATCCCGGGACATCTGTGTCCACAAGGTCGGTGGTGAAGTCGCCGGCATCCTGTTGGCGACGGATCCGTGCCTTCCCGAGGGCGACGGATTGCGGCTTGAACGCTTGGCCCCGTCCTGGATGCGCGTGCATCGAAAGGCCGGTTCGGTGAAGTCGTCGTCCTGTTCGGCGACTTCGCCCTGGAAACGCGGCGCTACGCTCGAAACAGGTTTCCGCGACAGGCCAGGCCATGATTCTCATGTCTTCAGTACACCCCGTCATAAAAGGTCGCCCGACGAACGCTGTCCAGTGCGCAACGGCACACGACCGTGACGTCTATGTGACTGTTTTCCGGAAAGAAGCACCAGGCGCCACGCAACTTTGCCGCATCCGCGCGGGCGCAAACGCGTGTCGATCGCGTGCGGACGGATGGATTCGCCGCGACGTTGGCGCACCTGGAATGACGGAGTTGTCCGATGGAGAGGCACCCGCCAGAATCGAAGACGTCGTCACGCCCGGTTGCCCGCATGTCACTGAAGGATTCCCTCGACCGGATCGATCTGCGAATCCTGCAGGCGCTGCAGGAGGATGCGCAGGTCAAGAACCGCGATCTGGCCGACCGCGTGGCCCTGTCGCCAAGCGCCTGTCTGCGACGGGTTCGCGATCTGGAGGAGCGGGGACTGATCACCGGCTACCGCGCGCAGGTGGCGATCGACCGCATCCGCACCGCGACGATCATGATTGCGCAGGTTTCGTTCGAGCGACATTCGGTGGGCGGCTTCGTGGCGTTCGATGCGTGGACGCAGCGCACGCCGGAGATCGTGGAATCGCTTCGCATCAGTGGGCATTACGACTACCTGTTACGCGCGCTGGTCACGGATATCCACGACTGGAAGCGGATCATGCGCGAGATGACGGACGGCGATTTCGGCGTGGAGAAGATCGTCACCAGCTTTTTGATGGAGGACATGAAGTCCTTCGGCGGATATCCCCTGCTCCCGGGCGGCGCAACCGCCTGAGCAAAACTGTTGCGCAAGGCGCGGCTGTTGGCGTCGGAGACCGGCTGTGAGCGCGACGCCTGCCCCGCGCCGCGGGCCCCTCGACGGCTTGCTGGTGCTCGACATCACCCGGGTCGTGGCCGGCCCGTATTGCTCGATGATCCTCGCCGACCTGGGCGCGCGCGTGATCAAGATCGAGCATCCATCCGACCCAGACTATGTGCGCGACTTTCCACCGTTCGTGGGCACGGGCGACGACCGCTTCAGCGCGTTCTTCGCCCAGTACAACCGGCGCAAGGAAGGCATCACGCTGAACCTCAAGCATGAAACCGGCCGCGATCTGCTCAAGCAGCTGGTCGCTCGTGCCGACGTGCTGGTCGAGAACTTCCGACCCGGCACCATGGAACGCTTCGGCGTTGGTTACGAGACACTGCGCGCGGAGAATCCGCGACTCGTCTACGCCGCGATCAGCGGTTTCGGTCAGACCGGCCCGAACGCGCTGAAACCGGGCTTCGACAACAGTGGTCAAGCGACAGGCGGACTGTGGTCGATGAACGGATACCCCGACCGGCCGCCCGTACGCGTGGGCACGATCGTCGGTGATGTGTCGGCTACGCTGTTCGCGACGATCGGTGTGCTCGCGGCAGTGCGCGAGGCGGAGCGGACCGGACTCGGCCAGATGGTCGACGTGTCACAACAGGACTCAGTACTCGCGTTGACCGAAAACGCGGTGGTCAAATACACCGTCGACGGCGACATCGCTGGACCACTCGGCAATGCACATCCATTCGTCCGCCCGTACGGCCAGTTTCCTTGCAAGGACGGTCATGTGTTCTTCGGCGGCTACAACGACAAGTTGTGGGCACTGTCATGCCGCACGTTCGGCGCGCCTCACCTGCTCGAGGACCCTGAGATCGACACGATGGCCAAGCGCTTCGTGCCCGAGGTCTACACGCGACGCATCGAACCGGTGATCGAAGACTGGTTCCGCGAGTACACAAAGGCCGAGCTCGAGGCCATGGCCGGGGATGACATACCACTGTGCGCGGTGAAGAACATCCGGGAAGTGGTCGAGGACCCGCACATCGCCGCGCGCGACATGATCGTCGATGTCGAGTACCCGGGAGGTCGCGTCGACATGTTCGGTACACCGATCAAACTCTCACGGACCCACGCGCAGACGCGGGGTCGCGCACCGCGGTTGGGCGAACACAACGCGGAGGTCTATGCCGAATTGCTCGGGCTCGATGCCGACGCGTTGCGGGCGATGACTTCAATGGGAGCCATCTGATGGGAATTGCCTACGACGTCTCCGACGGGATCGCGATGATCCGCTTCAATCGGCCGGACAAGCTCAATGCACTGACGCTGTCGATGTACCGCGAGCTGGGCGATGCCTTCATCGCCGCTCGCGACGATACGCGAGTGCGGGTCGTGATCCTGACCGCCAGCGGCCAGCGGGCGTTCTGCGTGGGTGCCGATCTCGGCGAGTCGATTCCGGCATTGATGGACGACACCTTCGACATCTCGCAGTGGGACGACGCGCATCTGAAGAACCTGCAGCTTTACAAGCCGGTGCTGTGCGCGATCAACGGACTCTGCCTGGGCGGCGGTTTCGAGATCATGCTCGGCACCGATATCCGCATTGCCGCCGACCACGCCAAGTTCGCCCTGCCCGAGCCTTCTCTCGGAATCGTGCCCGCCGGCGGCACGCTGGTGCGGCTGGTCCGGCAGGTGCCGTATGTCCACGCAATGGAGCTGCTGCTCACCGCGAACGGATTCTCCGCGCAGGAGTTGCTGGCCAAGGGCCTGCTGAATCGGGTCGTACCCATCGCCGAACTGATGCCGCAGACGCTCGCGCTGGCGGAACGCATCAAGGCGATGAGTCCAGGCGCGCTGGCGGTGATCAAGGAATCCGTCCAGCGCCTGGTCGACCTGCCCGAGCGTGACGCCTTCGCCGAGGAAGCGCGTCTGGGCCAACGCGCCTTCACCAGTGCCGACGCGCGCCGAGGCCTCGCCGCTTTCGCACAGCGGCAGACGCCGGTGTTCGACTGACCGTCCGCTTGCGGACCGCTTCCCTTCCAGGACTTACATGCACACCACCAGCCGCATCCCGGGCTTCTACAAGCTCGCACCAGACCAGCGTTTCCAGACGATCGTCAAAGCCAGTGGCCTGCAGGCCGAACAGCTGGATGCTCTGCGAGAGCCCGATCCAGACATGGCGGCGATTGCCGACCGCATGATCGAAAACGCAGTCGGCACGATCGCCATTCCGCTTGGCATCGCGGCCAATTTCCTCGTCAATGGCGTGGACTATCTGGTACCGATGGCGACCGAGGAACCGTCCGTGATCGCGGCCGCCAGCAACGCGGCGCTGATCGCCCGTGAGCTCGGGGGATTCCATGCGTCCAGCATGGCGCCGGTGATGATCGCGCAGGTACAGATTCTCGACGTTGCTGATCCCCAGGGTGCGCGTCTGCGTCTGCTCGAAGCACGCGAGGAACTGCTTGCGCTGGCGAATGCGCAGGACCCGTTGCTGGTCCGTCTGGGCGGCGGCGCACGTGACATCCAGGTACGACTTGTCGATGCAGGCCCCGCGCAGTACGTGGTGCTTCATCTGCAGGTTGATGTGCGCGATGCGATGGGCGCCAATGCCGTCAACACGATGGCCGAAGCGCTGGCGCCGCGCATTGCCGAGATCGCGCGCGGCCGCAGCCTCCTGCGAATCCTGTCCAACAAGGCCGACCTGCGTCTGGTACGTGTTCGCGCGGTGTATGACGCCGGCAAACTCGGCGGTGCCGATGTCGTCGATGGCATCGTGGATGCCTACCGGTTCGCGGCCGCGGATTCCTACCGGGCCGCGACCCACAACAAGGGCATCATGAACGGCATCTCTGCCGTCGTGCTGGCGACCGGCAACGACACGCGCGCGATCGAGGCAGGCGCGCATTGCCATGCTTGCCAGAATGGTCGCTACACATCGCTGTCGCACTTCGAGAAGGATGCCGACGGCAATCTCGTCGCCACGTTGGAGCTACCGCTCGCGCTCGGTCTCGTGGGCGGCGCGACGAAGACGCATCCGACCGCGCAAGCAGCGGTAAAGCTGCTGGGTGTCCAGAGCGCCGTGCAGCTTGCCGAAGTCACGGCTGCTGTGGGCCTTGCGCAGAACACCGCAGCGCTGCGCGCACTGGCGACCGAGGGCATACAGCGCGGTCACATGTCGCTGCATGCCCGCAACGTCGCCGTGGCGGCCGGTGCGCAGGTACACGAGATCGCCCCGCTGGTCGAACGCCTGGTCGCGGACGGCCATGTCCGGCAGGACCGCGCGCAGGAGATTCTCGCCGCGCTCCGACGCGGCGAATAATCGGGCCCTGATCAAGCGCGTGAGCAAGAGGCTGGAAGGCGAACGGCCAGAGACTCCGATCGTCTTCATTGGCAGCGACAATCTGGCGAGCCGTCTGATACAGGCTTTGCGCAAACCAGGAGATCAGTTGCGGTAGTCCGCATTCCTGCTCTGCTTGATGATGCTTCGAGGTGTCCGATTCACCTCGAAGTCCAGCGGTCGCTGATGCATTGTGTTGGCTCCTGATGACGTGGCGTCTGTACGCCATGTCCAAACAGCCGAGGCATCTTCGAATCAGACGTTAGAACCGCAGCCTATGCACCGCCCCGACTTGCGCGGCCTGCTGCGTATCCACTCCAGCCTGGCTCGCGAACGTCGCCCAGTCCTCGACCGCAGCCATGACGTCATCCAGCATTTTTCGATCCCGCCCGCGCTTGAGGCTCGCAACCGCAGCGACCGCCTTGAAGTCTTCCAGCGTGAAGCCGTCGCGCTTGCCGTTGACGCGCATCTGGTGACTGGCCGTCCAGTCGCCGTCGGGGTTGTAGCTGTAGCTGATGTCGAACGCAGGGGCCAATGACCACTGGCCCTGCTTGTCCATCAGGAACGCGATGTTCTTGACGTGGTCGTCCTGGTTGCGCGCCACCACGTTGAACAGCATGCGGCGGAACTGCTGCTCGATGGCCGCCATCGGCAAACCAAGTTGCCGGATGACGAGGAAGGCCTGCTCGTAGGAATACGCGCCGGGCAGGTTGTAGTCGAAATGCGCCAGTGCGCCGAGCGACTGCATGTGCAGCTTGCTGCCGTCATCGAGGCGGTCGAAGCGGCGCGTCATGAAGTGGCGGCGTCCGCCCTCTTCCAGCAAGCGGCATTCACTCATGTCGATGCCGGCCGCCTGTGCCATCAGCGCGTAGGCGTATTCGATGGCGCCGTAGCCCTGCGGATCCAGCAGCTCCTTGTCCTTGTTGCCCGCCACGCCGTCGAACTTGAGCAGCCAGTGACTGAAGCCCGGATCGGCCGCCACCTGGCCCGAGCGCACCTCGTTGGTCTCGGCGTTCCAGGAAATCAGCGCCTTCGCACGCGCGCCGCCGGCCGAGGTGCCCACGCGCAGGATGTCCTGCATGGCCTTCTGCCGCGCCGGGCGTTCGAGGCTGGCGTCGAGACCTTCGCGATGGGTGAGGATGTCGGAGGCCAGTCCGACCAGCGCCGCGACGTCCAGCGTGTCGGAACGGCTGGCCTTTGGCCCGCTGACCGGCTTGAATTCCAGCGCGCCCATGCCGCGCGCGCCGGTGTAGCAGAGACGTTCGACGGCATTGAAGCTTTGCGGTGAGCGGCCCTGCATCGCCAACCACTGGTCGATCAGCGCATTGCCGAAGCGGTCCGGCAGGCAGTCGGCCAACAGGCCGGGCAAGCCGTGGAACGTGGGCTGCGCGAGTTCCGGGAAGGTATAGATGCGCGGCTGCAGCGGCATGTGCAGCGGTGAGAGCTCGATGCCGCTACCGAGGAATTCCGGCACGTATTCGAACGCGGCCGTCGTCGCGCCTGCCTGCACCGACACCGCGCCGATCGTCCGGCCCCACAGTTGGACTTCGGCGATCGTCATGTCTCCCAGCTCCAGCTCTTGACCGGCTTCGCCTTGGGCGCCGGGGCATCCTTGCTTGACGCCGATGCGCGCTGGCGTGTGCGGCGCTGCTGACGCAACTGGGCCACGGGGCTGTCGACCGGTTCGGGCACCAGTTGCGCAAGCCGCCCTTCCAGCCCGAGTACCCCGCAGACCCGCAGGAACGTGGACAGCTGCGTGGCCGTGCCCCCCGCCTCCAGGCGTTCGACCGTCCGCTTGGACACGCCTGCCTGCTCGGCCAGTTCCGCCTGGGTGAGGTTGCGCGCCACGCGCAGGGCCGCCAGTCGGCTGCCCAGCTGTGCGAGCGACAGGACGTGATAGCGGTCAGGAGTGTTCATATGTCGTCGAATATGACGATTACCCGTATAAAATGCAAATAAGTCGTCATTAAAGACGATTTGTTTCGTGGCCAACGTCATCTTCAGAAGCCCGCACACATGGGCCGCTATCCAGTTCGGCTAGCACCACCTCGAGCCTGCTCGCCCCGCGCAACAGACCGTAATGTGCACCCAGTCGGGGCTATGAAGTCGATGGTCTCAAGGGCGCTCAGAGAGATCACGCATTTGTAGGTGCGGGAGTTGCCGACGCGGATCATCCGCTGCCAAGCCCATGCGCGCTGGACGTCTCGGCGAAGGTCGCTATGGCCTGGTTGGAAGTGAACCTGGAACCGATATTGATAAGAACGGGCGCCAAGCGGCGCCCGTCTTCCTCCAGGACGCGACTCAGCGCAGCACACGCGCCCGCAGGGTCTGCCAAAGTTGGCGGCGGGCTTCGAATACCCGTAGTCCGAGCAGCGCGGCGCTTAGCCAGACAAGACCTTCAGTGGCGACCGCTGCAACGGTGACCAGCACCAGACGCGCCGTCCTGTCCACGCCTGCGACAAGACCGATGCCAAGTGCGACCCAGGCCAACACGCAAACGACGCCGCCCAGCGCGATCCAGCGCCACGGACGCCTGACCCGGCGTGCAACGCTTGGCGCGGCGCGTTCTTCGCGCGGGCTCATTCGTCACCCCGCAACGTGGCGAGTGCAGCCGAATCGAGATAGCGGCCATCGACGACCACCGCATGTGCCTCACGCGCATGCGCCATATCCTCCAGCGGGTTGTCATCGAGTACCAGCAGATCGGCCTCGTACCCCATCGCGATCCGCCCCAGGCGATCGCCGGCTCCCAATGCATCGGCGGCCTGCCACGTCGCCGCAGCCAGTATCCGGGCGTTCGGCACACCGGCGTCGGCCAGCAGGCGCATCTCGCGATGGAAGCTGACGCCCGGCGCGATCCAGGGATTGCTCATGTCGGTACCGATCGTCATGCGTGCATTGCTCGCGTACAGACGCACGGCCATACGTTGCACCTTCGGCCACACGGCCCGTGCGCGCGCAAAGTCGTTTGGCTCCCAGCCGATCGCGAAGGTGAAGAACGAGGTCCAGTTCTCGAACAGACGCGGATGCGCGTAGCGCCGGGCTTCATCCAGATAAGGGCTGTCTGCCTGGTCCTGCACGAATGCTGCATGGAAGGCGACAAGCGTGGCGTCGAACACGGGCCGGTAGCGCTCGAAGGCCTCGACCATCCGATCAGCTTCTGCGCCTTCGGGATCGAAGCGCTCCCACCACTCGAAGAAACCGAACGTGCCGGGGCGGCGCGCTTCGCGATACGCCTCGACATCTTGTGCGGCAAGTAGATCCGGGCTGATCGGCATCACATGCACGATGCCGTCCAGTCCCATCGGCAACGCGTCCGTCCAAGCTACGTCCTCCAGATGCGCCACTGCCGGCCGGTCATGCGCATGCGCCGCGTCGATACCGGCCTGCAGCAACTCGGGCGTCAGACCCGTGTAGAGCTTGATCCAGTCGGCGCCCGCGTCGACCTGCGCGGCCACGGCATGGCGAACGTCGTCTACCGTCTGGACGCCGGTACCGAGGCCTGGCAGGTCGACATTGTTGAGTACCTTCCCGGCATCGAAACTTTCGGGGCCGGTGACAGTTCCCTCGGCCCGCCGCATGCGATAGCGCATGGCCGCCGCGAGATCGCCTGCGGGATTGCGGATCGTGGTGATGCCGAATCCAACCAGCCGTGCAGCGTTATGGTCGGCAATCGCGTCGTCGGGCAGTGCCTCGATGATCACCTCCTCTCCCTCCCGGCGCACCTCGAGTGGGCCCAGCGTCAGATGTGCGTGCATGTCGATGAGACCAGGCATCAGATAACGGCCATCGAGCGGCACGACGGTGGCACCGCGTCGGCAGTCACGGCTGCCGGCACTCGCGATGCGCGCGATGCGTCCCTGCTCGATCCGGACGCATTGCGCCTTCCCGCTGCGACCCGCTTCGAGGTCGACGATGTGTACCCCGTCAAGCGCCAGTGGCTTCGAAGCCGCATGGAGGGACAGCGCGGGCCCGCAGGCCAGCAGTCCAGTGAGGGACCACGAGATGAGACGATGCATGTTGAAATCCGGTGTGGGTGTACCCGCTTCAGTCGCGCCGTCTACCCGGTTTCTTACGCGCAAACTCGCGAAAACATTTCTGTAAGAAACCGGCGCTCCTCGACGACTGACTATCTGATCCCACCGAATCCGAGTCCGATGCCGCCTTCGTGGTCCCAGGTCAACGCCTTCCATCCGCAACTGTGGCGCGCTGTCTGCGGCTATGAGCTCAACCCCGCGCTGCGCGAAGAACTGATGCAGGAGGTGCTGCTCGCGATCTGGCAGGCCCTGCCGACGCTGCGCGAGCACGACCGGCTACTCCCATTCGTCCTGCGGGTCGCACACAACCTCGGCGCCAGCCATGTGCGCACGGCGACGCGTGCGCCCGCATCGCTGCAGTTGGATCCTGCCCAGCACGACGTGCCAGACCCCGCCACCACCGACGAAGCCGAGCGTGCACGTAGCGAGTGGCTGTTCGAAGCGCTCGTCACGCTGCCGTTGCGCCTGCGGCAACCCTTGATGCTGCAACTGGAAGGCTTCGACTACGGCGAAATCGCCAGCCTGCTTGGCATTTCGCAAGAGAACGTCGGCGTCCGCCTGCATCGGGGCCGCGCCATCCTGAAAACGCTGCTTTCGCAGGAAGACATCGCATGACCGAGTTCGACGACCTGATGCAGTCCGCCTGGCAAACCGCGCGCCCACCGGCCGACAGCGCGGCGCTGGTGGCGAGCGTACATCGCACCCGCTGGCATCAACGGCTTCGGCGGTGCCTCGAGATCGTGCTGACACTCGTCGGAATCGCGCTTCTGACAAGGCCACTGTTCGGGGGCGCGACAACACCTGCGTACTGGCTGGTGATGCCCTTCTTCGTCGCCTACCTGCCCACCGTCTGGTGGCTCCTGCTACGCCAAACGCAGCCATCACCGGCCGACGCCGCACAGAACGTGCGCTCCTACGCGCATACGCGACTAACCCAGTTGCGCGCCGGCCTGCGTGACCTGCGCATCGCCCGTGTTGCCGCATTCGTCCTGCTCGCCTACGCCAGCGTTGCCGCGATCAGTGCATTTGTTGCCGGGGATCCTGCCTGGCAGGCACCGGCCCGGAACCTGCTGGTCTGCGCAGGATTCTGCGTGCTGGGGACACTCTGGCTTTCGCGTTGGCAGGGCCGTGGACGTCTTCGCGAGTACCGGGCGATGCGACGGCTGACGTGAAGCTCCAGCCAAGGCGGTTCGAGCGCGTCCGCTGCTGGCCGAAAGCAGACGTCCGACTGCTCTAAACATCAAGCGCTGCATGCCCCCTGCGTACGGACACTACAATCCGTATCCGATACGAAACCGAGCCGGGACAATGCGCAAGCAGTATCACTTTCGCGAGAGCGAGCGCGGCCTGCTCGCGTGGGATGTTCATCGGTTGATTGAGCTTACGAGGAACGTGGAGCCCTCCGAAGTAGAGCTGTCCGAGATTCGCGAAATCGACGAACCCTACTGGTATGACGCGGACGATTCTCTACCGACGTGTCGAGATCTGATGGAGCACATGCGGTTGGTCGAGGCGACAGACCTTGCCTATCCGATCATCCTTTCACCGGATGGCCGCGTCATGGACGGGATGCATCGTGTGGTCAAAGCTTTGCTGCAGGAGCGGACCACAATCATGGCAACCCGCCTCTCGGTCATGCCCGCGCCCGATTACATAGGTTGTGAGCCGGACGATCTTCCTTACTGATGGTCCAGACGACAGCGGATCCCGAAGACCCCTGCATTCTTGATCAAGCAATTTTGATGGAACACGAGCGATATCCGCTTCCGAACAGAAGCGGACGTTGGACCTGGATGTTTTCTATTTCGATAGAACCGTGACGTAAGCGCCAGTGATTCCCCTCGCGCTGCGATCAGCGCAACTCCACAGGCACACCAGGCTTCAATGCAGGCATCGGTGGCAAGCTGTTCTTGTAGGCGTCGAGGTCGGTCAGCAGAAGGCGTGCCTGCGTGCCCCACCCGCCGATGAAGACATCTGGTTTGCCGTCGCCATCCAGATCGCCCTGACCTGTGTTCCAGCTGCGGCCGACAGTGATACCCGGCACCACTGCGTCTGTGACATCTGTGAACTGACCAGCGCCGTCGTTCTGCCAAGCACGGAGCTGCAGGGGCACGAATCCGGGCACCTGGATCGCGCCGACCAGCAGGTCCGGCGCGCCGTCACCGTTGAAGTCCACCACGGTGCCCGCCCAACTGGAGAATGTATGCGCGGGCAGACGCGCTCCGGTTTCATCGACGAAGCGGCCCTTTCCGTCGTTGATCAGCAACCGCGTCTGTGGATCCTTGTCCCAGCCGAAATTGTTGCTGGTGATGTTGAAGAACAGGATGTCCGGAAGGCCGTCACCGTTGACGTCGGCCACCTGAACTTCGCGCGTCTCCATCGGCACGCGCAGGTCGAGCCGATCTGAGGCATCGGTGAAGCGGCCGCTGCCGTCGTTGAGCAGCAAGCGGTTCGGGTGGGCAGGGCTGGCGAGCACGGCGTCGAGGTGTCCGTCGCCATCCATGTCCGCAAGCACGACGCTTTCGGTCTGGTCGTCGGTGTCAGGCAGATGCGTGGCAGTGGCATCGATGAAGTGGCCGCGATTGCCCGGATCGTTGAGGAACAGAAGATTGCGCGCGCGCACCAGTGGCGCATCCGGACTGTGGCCGGTCTCGCCGGTGCTGCCGACGAAGATGTCCGGAAGACCGTCGCCGTTGACGTCACCGACCGCCAGTCCGTTGCCCTGACTCTGCGCTGGCAGGCGATCACTGGCATCGGTGAAGCCGCCCCGGCCATCGCCAAGCCACAGCTGGTGCATCTCGTCGGACTCGGCAACGAAGACGACATCCATGTGGCCATCTCCATCGAAATCGGCGGCGCGGACGTGTTCGCTATCGTGGATGCGCGTGCCGAATGCGTCGGGCACATAGGTCAGACGGCCGGTACCGTCGTTGCGGTAGAGCCGGTTCACGCCGTACTCGACCGACACCACGACATCGAGGTGCCCGTCGTGATCGACGTCGATGAAGACCGAATCGGTGGCGTGCAGGCTGGGCGCGATCGGCACGTGGGTTGCGGTCGCGTCGACGAAGACCGACGAGGGCGATTCGGGGATCAGGACGAACGCGTCGGTGGCCGGATCGCGGGCCGGCTCCGCATGCGCGGCGCTGGCGCCCACCGCCAGCAGCGAGGCGATCACGGTGGCAACAGGCGTTCGCAGGAGGACTGGCTTCATGGAGATTCGTCGGCATGGAGGATCGCCCACGCTAGCGACCCGTCACGCCTGGACCAAGCCCGTTTCCATACCAGCGCCCATGACGTAACGTCATGTATCTTCAAGCGACATCCCACTTCCAGAGCTGATCGACGGTGAAATTCAGCGCTCTCATGCGGAGAAATCATCAATGATGCAGGACGAGCTGGGCACCCTCGCGGCGTTTGTCGCCGTTGCGGAAGCGCGCAGTTTTACCCGCGCTGCCGGACGCCTGGGCACGTCGCAATCCGCCTTGAGTCATCGCATACGTCGTCTCGAATCCCGGCTGGGCGTGCGTCTGCTCGCTCGGACCACGCGGAGTGTCGCGCCAACTGAAGCCGGCGCACGACTGCTCGAAACACTCGGGCCTGCAATTGCGGATATCCGTGGGCAGCTTGCCGCGTTGACCGAAGACCCGGGGCGTCCATCGGGGACGGTGCGCATTACCTCGGCAGACCACGCGGCCGAAACCATCCTGTGGCCGGCGCTGCATCGTCTGCTGCCGGAGTATCCGGACATCGCGATTCAGGTCGACGTCGAGAACGGGCTGGTGGACATCGTTGTCGCCGGTTACACCGCCGGCATCCGTCTCGGCGGCAACGTGGACAAAGACATGGTGGCGGTGCCGATCGGTCCGCCCGAACCGATCGCGGTGGTCGCATCGCCCACGTATCTGGCGACGCATGCCGCACCTGTCACGCCAAGTGATCTCGCCGACCATTCCTGCATCAACCGCTGGCTGCCATCGTTGGGCGGTTTCCCTGCCTGGGAGTTCGTGGGCGACGGCAGGGCCACACGCACGCGTGTCTCCGGTCGCCTTGCGTTCAACCGCCCGGAACTGATTCTCGAAGCGGCGGTCGCGGGGCATGGACTCGCATACCTGCTGCGTTCGCAATGCGCGTCGATGCTCGCGTCTGGCCAACTGATCGGTGTGCTCGATGACTGGTGTCCGGTCTTGCCCGGCTACCACCTGTACTTTCCGAAGAGCCGGCAGGTCACCCCTGCACTCAGAGTCATCGTAGACGCACTGAAGTACGACCGGTAACGCGTGCCTCGCGTGTTCTCACCTGGGCGACGAAAGGTCCGCAAGCCTTCGGTGCACTGGAACGTGTTGGTGCAGAAGATTCAGACGGTCAGTACAGACTCCTGTGAGCCGTTTCACATAGCTGCAGCAGCTGCATTCATCGATTGATGCGCTCCGGTCATAAGAGCATTCGCGTGCTGCGCGTTCAATCGCCTGCGGCGGGACGATACGATCGAGACCTCTTCCCCGGTGCGCGTTGCTCCTCGGCAACCGAGGGGGAATCAATGCCAGCCCATTGCGCCAGCTTGAGAGGCCCTGCCCGATGCGTCATGCCTACGCGACGTTCGACGATCTGCGCCGTTTGCCCGACGACACGGCGTCTGTGCGGGCGTCTTCCGACGACACATCGTCCCGGGTACTCGCGCCGAAGCCCGTTCTGGCGGGAGCCGCGCTTTCATGACAGGCATCCGGCTCACCCGGCGGGAGTTGCTCGCTCTGGGCGCGTCCTCGACTGCGGGCGCAGTTGCGTCGCTTGGTCCATTCGCTGCGCAAGCGGCGACAGATGACATCGTGAGTCGCGAGGCTCCTGTACTCGAGTCGACCGTTTCGATGGAGGTCAACGGCCGGCCGGTCGTGCTGCAGGTGGACAATCGCAGCAGCCTGCTCGACGTGCTTCGCGAGCAGCTGCGGCTGACCGGGACCAAGAAGGGATGCGACCAGGGACAGTGCGGCGCCTGCACCATCCTCGTCGATGGACGTCGCATCAATGCCTGCCTGACGCTCGCGGTCATGCACGAGGGCGCGTCGGTCACCACGATCGAAGGCCTCGGCACGGTCGCGCAGCCGCATCCGCTGCAGACGGCGTTCGTCAAGCACGACGGCTACCAGTGCGGATACTGCACGCCAGGGCAGATCTGTTCGGCCGTCGGCATGCTGGACGAAATCGGGCGCGGCATGCCCAGCTTCGCGAGCGACGATCCGGCGGCGACGCCGCAGACGAGTGCGCATGAAATTCGTGAACGCATGAGCGGGAATATCTGCCGCTGCGGCGCCTACCCGAACATCGTTGCGGCGATCGTCGAGACATCGGGAGCCTGACGTGAAGCAGTTCACCTTCGAACGCGCCACTTCCCCGGCAGATGCCGTGGCAAAGGCCACGCGCACGCCGGGCGCACGCTTCATCGCCGGGGGCACGAACCTGCTCGATCTGATGAAACTGCAGATCGAATCCCCGTCGCATCTGATCGACATCAACGGGATCGGACTGGACACCGTCGAGACGACCGACGATGGCGGACTGCGCATCGGCGCGCTTGTCCGCAATGCGGATCTGGCCGCGCATCCGCGCGTGCGCAGCGAGTACGGCGTGCTGTCGCTCGCGCTCGTGTCCGGTGCGTCCGGACAGTTGCGCAACAAGGCGACGACCGGCGGCAATCTGCTGCAGCGCACGCGCTGCCCCTATTTCTACGACACCAACCAGCCCTGCAACAAACGGCTGCCAGGCAGCGGTTGCGCCGCGCTGGGTGGCTACAGCCGCCAGCTTGCCGTCGTGGGCGGCAGCCGCGAATGCATCGCCACGCATCCGAGCGACATGGCCGTCGCGCTGCGGGTGTTGGAGGCTCAGGTCGAGACGCTGCGCCCGGACGGCACCACCGCGCGCCACGCGCTGGATACGTTCTATCGCGCGCCGGAGTCGACGCCGCATCTCGAATCAGGCCTCGTCGCCGGCGAACTGATCACGGGCGTACGGGTGCCGAAGCCGGCCATTGGGCGCCAGGTGTACCGCAAGCTCCGGGACCGTGCGTCCTACGCGTTCGCGCTCGTGTCCGTGGCCGCGATCGTGGACGATGCCGGCTGGCGAGTGGCGGTCGGTGGCGTGTCGCACAAGCCGTGGACGCCCACCGGCGAAGCCGTCCAGTCCCCCGCCGCCATCACCGACGCGTTGCGTCGTGAGGCCGCCGCCACCGGGACGGCCACCGAACAGAACCGGTTCAAGCTGGATCTGGTCGAGCGGACCCTGGCGTCGATCCAGAGCAGCCGCGCGTGATGCGGCATCACGCGATTGCACGAGGCACGATCCGATGAAGTTCGACCAGCCCGCAGGCACCAATCCGATCGATCGTCAGACCGTGATCGGGCAACCGGTGGATCGAATCGACGGTCCACTCAAGACGGCCGGTCAGGCCCGCTACGCCTACGAACAACATGACGTTGCCCCCGGGCAGCTCTACGGCGTGATCGTCGGAGCGGCGATCGGCTACGGCCGACTGCTCGACATCGACACTGACCGTGCGCGTGCCGCGCCGGGTGTCGTCACCGTGGTCACCGCGCGCAATGCGGGACGCCTTGGCAAGGGCGAGTTCTATGCGGCGTTGCCGCTGGTGTCCGATGTCGTCTCGCACTACCACCAGGCGGTCGCTGTGGTCGTGGCGAACACCTACGAGCAGGCCCGTGATGCGGCGCGTCTGGTCGCTGTGCGCTACGACCGCCAGGCGGGTGCATTCGATCTCAAATCTGCGCACTTTCCTGACGAGCCGCCGTCGAGCAGCCCCGATACCGATATCGGCGATTTCGACGCGGCATTCGCCGGAAGCGCGGTGACGGTCAACGAGGTATACGAAACGCCGGACCAGTCGCACGCGATGATGGAACCCCATGCGACCGTCGCCACCTGGAACGCTGGCAAGTTGACGATCTGGACGGCGATGCAGATCGTCTCGTGGGGCATGCGCGACCTGTCACGGATCTTCGATCTCCCCGAGTCCGACATCCGGATCATCACGCCCTACGTCGGCGGTGGATTCGGCGGCAAGGCCAGCGTGCTCAGCGATGCAGTGCTGGCGGCGGCCGCGTCGCGACAGTGCGGACGACCGGTCAAGATTGCGCTCGAGCGCAGCCTGATGTTCAACAACACCTCGCATCGTCCGGCGACACGCCAGCGCGTGCGCATCGGCGCCGACCGCTCGGGTCGGATCCAGGCCATCGGCCACGAAACCTGGTCGGGCAATCTCGTCGGCGGCCCCGCTGAGCGGTCCACGATTCCGACCGCATCGCTCTATGCCGGAGCGAACCGATTGATGCGGACCCGTCTGGCGCGGCTCGACCTGCCGGAGGGCAATGCGATGCGTGCGCCGGGTGAAGCACCCGGCCTGATGGCGTTCGAGGTGGCGATGGACGAGCTGGCGGAAAAGCTCGGTCTCGACCCGGTCGAACTGCGGCTGCGTAACGACACCGATGTCGACCCGACCTCGGGCAAGCGGTTCAGCACACGCCGGTTCGCCGACTGCCTCCGGATCGGCGCCGAACGGTTCGGCTGGGGCCGTCGCAACAGCGTGCCTGCCTCGGTGATCGACGGCGACGAACTCGTGGGCCTGGGAGTCGCCAGCGCCATCCGCGGCAACAACGTCACCGACTCCGCAGTGCGCGTGCGCCTGCAGGCCAGCGGCAGGCTGATCGTCGAAACCGACATGACCGACATCGGCACCGGCAGCTACACGATCATCGGGCAGACGGCCGCAGAGATGCTTGGCCTGCCGCTCGATCAGGTCGATGTCCGGCTTGGCGATTCAACATTCCCGCGCGCCTCCGGTTCACTCGGACAGCGCGGTGCCAACAGTGCGACATCGGGCACCTACGCGGCGTGCCAGCTGCTGCGCGACACGCTTTGCGCGGCAGCTGGCGCGGATCCGGCGCGCAGCGAGTTCCGCGAAGGCCATCTCGTCCATGACGGCCGACGCATCCCGCTCCAAAGCCTGGTCACCGGCCGCGAAGTCGTGGCCGAGGACGGCATCGAGTTCGACCAGGCACGCGGCGGCCTCGCCCACCAGACCTTCGGCGCGCATTTCTGCGAGGTGCGCATCAACCGGTTCACCGGCGAGGTCCGTGTCCCGCGGATGCTCGCCGTGTGCGCGGCCGGCCGCATCCTCAACCCGAAAACCGCGCGCAGCCAGGTGATCGGCGCGATGACGATGGGCCTCGGCGGCGCGCTGATGGAATCGCTGGCCGTGGATCTGCGACTGGGCTACTTCGTCAATCACGATCTGGCGACGTACGAGGTGCCGGTACACGCCGACATCATCGAGCAGGACGTGATCTTCCTCGACGACCTGGATCCCCACTCCTCACCGATGAAAGCCAAAGGTGTCAGTGAACTCGGGATATCAGGCGTCGCAGCGGCGGTCGCGAATGCCATCTACAACGCCTCAGGCGCAAGGGTCCGCCAGTACCCGGTCACGATCGAGAAGATCTATCCCCACCTGCCGGTCTGAAACACCGGCAGCCTGAAGTGTCGGGAGGGTCAGGCCGACCAGCGCAGCGCATCACGCAGCAACGCGAATGCGACCGATGTCTGGCGACGGCTGGGGTAATAGAGGTGGTATCCGGGAAACGGCGGACACCAGTCCGCCAGCACCCTGACCAGCCTTCCCGCACGCACATGTTCGGCCACAAGATCTTCGGGCATGTAAGCGAGGCCGAGTCCATCGAGCGCAGCCTTGAGCCGCAGCGCGATGTTGTTGAAGACCAGCTGCCCTTCGACTCTCACCTTGAGTTCCTTGCCCTTCTTCTCGAACTCCCACGCGAAGATGCCGCCATAGGTCGGCAGTCGGATCGTGATGCAGTTGTGCTGGGTCAGATCGTGCGGGCTCTTCGGGCGTGGGAACCGGCTGAAGTACGACGGCGATCCGACAACCGCCATCCGGAGCTGAGGGCCTACGGGGACGGCAATCATGTCTTTTGCGACCTGCTCGCCCATACGCACGCCCGCGTCATATCCCTCGGACACGATGTCGGTCAGGCCGTAGTCCACGATGATCTCGATGCTGAGATCCGGGTGATCCGGCATCAGCTTCGCCAGTACCGGCTCCAGGACCGTGATCGCTGCATGCTCACCAGCGGTGATGCGGAGCTTGCCGGCTGGCCGGTCGCGAAACTGGTTGAGCATCGCCAGTTCGTGGTTGATCTCCTCGAAACGCGGCGCGATCACTTCAAGCAGGCGCTCGCCCGCCTCTGTCGGCGAAACGCTCCGCGTCGTGCGCGCCAGCAGTCGTACGCCCAGGCGATCTTCCAGCTGGCGCATTGAACGGCTCAGCGCCGGCTGGGACAGTCCAAGCTTGGCCGCCGCGCGGGTGAAGCTGCGTTCCCGTGCCACCGTGGCGAAGATCGCAAGCTGGTCGTAGCTCTCCTGCACTGATGCGCTCACGTTATGAACTGATTCCGATTATGCCCTCTACTGGATGTCGCCAGACGCGCATAGATTGAGCGGTGCCGTGCTGCAGACAGCGCATCGAGTCCGGGCGCCGACACGCAGCAACCCGACTGGAGCAGGAGAGTATTCCGATGCGTCAGATTCACAACGCAACACGCCGCGCAGTGGTCAGCGCGCTCGCAAGCTTGCCTCTGGCAGGTGCGACGGCCGCCTGTGGGCAAGTCGCCAGGCAGGAGCCTGAGCGCTCGCGGCTCGTCGCGTACTTCTCGAGATCGGGCAACACGCGTGTCATCGCAGGGCTGATCCAGCGTTCCGTGGATGCGGATCTGTTCGAGATCCAGCCTGCGTCTGCGTATCCGGCGGATTACCTTGCAACGGTCGAACAGGCGCGGCAGGAACGCGACAGTGGCTTCGAGCCACCGCTGGCGTCGGGTGTGGCGGGCATCGCGAAGTACGACACGATCTATCTCGGCTTCCCGATCTGGGGCACGACAACGCCCCCGGTCATCCGCAGCTTCCTGCGGCAACACGATCTGTCGGGCAAGACACTGGTTCCATTTGTCACCCACGGCGGATACGGCCTGGGCAATGCGCGCGAGATACTCGCTTCGCATGCACCGGGCGCGCGCATCGAGCCCCCATTCTCGATGGAGGCTGATCAGGAACGCAGGACGATGGACGCGGTCAATGCCTGGCTCGGTTCTAGCTGAAACGCTTCTGCGTGATCCGGCGTAAACACAGGCTCAGCGCGGAGGCGCTTCAACGCCGCTGAAGGCCTGGACCGCCGGTGGCAGGCGATCCCCTTTAATCTCGATCGCATCCAGCGCGCTGTCCAGCTGCTGCAGTTCGCCCGCCTCGAAGGTCACACCGGCAGCGCCGATGTTCTCGAGCATGTGCGCCATCTGCGTGGTGCCGGGAATCGGCACGATCCAGGGCTTGCGTGCCATCAGCCAGGCCAGGGCGATCTGCGCGGGTGTTGCGCGCTTGCGGCCCGCCCACTCCTGGAGCAGTCGGACCAGGGCCATGTTGGCGGCCAGATTCTCGGGCGAGAACCGCGTTTCGATCCCCCGGATATCGCCCTCGGCAAAGCGCGTCCGCGCATCGATCGAGCCGGTGAGAAATCCTACGCCGAGCGGGCTCCACGGGACGAAACCGATCCCGAGTTTTTCGCAGGTGGGGATCACCTCGTCTTCGGGCCCGCGCCACAGCATCGAGTACTCGTTCTGGACCGCCGCCACAGGCAGTTCGGCATGCGCGCGACGCAGCGTCTGGAGTCCCATCTCGCACAGACCCCAATGCAGCACCTTGCCCTCCGAGCGGAGATCCTTGATGGCACCCGCCACCTCCTCGATCGGTACCATCGGATCGACCCGGTGCTGATACAGCAGATCGATACGGTCAGTACGCAGGCGTCCCAGCATGCCTTCGACCACGCGCTTGATGTGTTCTGGGCGGCTGATGAGACCGGGGCCACGCGCGCCCGTTTCCAGGTCGATGTTCCAGCCGAACTTGGTGGCGATCACGACATCGTTGCGGAACGACGCGACGCCCTCGCCGAGGATCCGTTCGACCTCGTGCGGACCGTAGGCTTCCGCCGCGTCGTAGAAGGTCAGACCCTGATCAAAGGCTGCCCGGATGATGCGATGCATCTCGGTACGCGACGGAATCGTAGTCTGGTACGTGCGGCTCATGTTCTGCACGCCGAGCCCCACGCTGGACACTTCCAGCGCGCCGAGTCTCCGGCGACCGGTCAGCGGTGCAGGAACGCCTGATCCATTCGCGTCACGATCGCGAGCGGCCGCTGCGGCCTGCCGTTCAGACGCTCCAGATGTCGAAAACGCAGCGGCAAGAGGCAATGCGGCGGCGATCGTAGCGGCGCTTTTGAGAAGCGTGCGGCGGTGCGTATTGGTCAGTCGATTATCCATGGGGCTCTCAACATCTCGGCAAGTGGATGCGGCGTCTCTGGGCGCTGAGGACGTCAGGCTTCGGGAATCTCGCGGCCGTAGGTGTCCAGCGTGATGCTGTCCGGCTCGGGGCCGCCGCGGACGCCGGTGTCGAGCGCATCGATCGCTGCGAGCTGCGCAGCCGAGAGCTCGAAATCGAACACGTCCAGATTCTTGGCGATGCGTTCGGGCCTGATCGATTTCGGGATGACCGTGCGGCCGCGCTGCAGATGCCAGCGCAGCATGACCTGCGCAGGCGACTTGCCGACGTCGCTGCCGATCTGCCGGATCCCTGGATCGTCGAACGTGCGCTTGCCTCCACCCGCGTACGACGTGATGCCCCCGATGGGGGACCAGGCCTGGGTCACGATGCCGTGTTTTTCGTGCACGGCCTGGAGTTCGGACTGCTGGAAGTACGGATGCACTTCGATCTGGTTCACGGCCGGCACGATCGAGGCGGTGGCGAGCAGCCGTTGCAACATGTCCGGCATGAAATTGCTGACGCCGATGGCGCGCACCCGTCCGTCGGCCACAAGCTGTTCGAGCGCCCTGTAGGCACCGAGCGTCAGGTCGAATGCGCTGGTCAGCGGCTGGTGCAACAGCAACAGATCCAGTTGCTCGACACCGAGCTTTCCGGCGCTCTTCTCGAATGCGTGCAGGGTGGCGTCATAGCCGAAATCGCTGATCCACACCTTCGTTTCGATGAAGACGTCGCCCCGGGCGAGACCGGATCGGCGGATACCCTCGCCCACCTCGCGCTCGTTGCCGTATGCCGCTGCCGTGTCGATCAGCCGGTAGCCCAACCGCAAAGCTTCTTCGACGGCGGCAGCGGTGACTTCGGGTTTCGCCTGAAACACACCCAGGCCAAGCGACGGCATCACGACGCCGTTGTTCAGAGGAATGGTGTGTGTTGCGTTCATATCGATCACCCCTGCATTTACGGTCGCGACGCTGGAACCAGGGACTGATCGAGCGCTTCGCGAGCGCGCCTGGCGGCATCCGGATTCCCGCCGTCTTCCAGCAGCTGGACCAGTTCCCGCAACTGCGAAGCGGTCAGGCCCACTCGCCTGCTGGCCGCCATGTGCGAACGCAGCTGCGCTTCGACGCCGGGCATTGCCGCCAGTGCGCCGACAGTCGCCAGCTCCCGGCTTTGCCAGTCCAGGTTGTCGCGTTCGAAGATGTCGCCGAACAAATGCGCCTGGAGAAACTGGTTGATGACGGGCGCAAATTCCGTCACCGCGTTCCGAACCGGTGCGCCGGAGATCATCGTCTGGTTCGCGGTGCCGATCTCGATCAGCGCCTCGCCGGTGGGGATCGCCTTGCTGGGCTCGCTTCCTAACGAATCCGCAATGCCGCGCGCCTGACGCGTCTCCACCACTTTCAGCAGTTCGCCCAATGCGTTGAGGCTGCGCGGAAAGCCAGAGTAGGCGTAGAGCTGCACCAGGACCTCTTTCGCCTCGCTGACAGTGAGCCCGGCATCCAGACCGCGCTCCAGCGACGCATTGAGTCGGGGCATATCGCCGCTGGCCATTGCCGCCGCGATCAACGGAATTGTCTGCTGCTTCTCTGAAAGCGTCTCCGACACCGGCCAGGCTGCGTCCTCTGCCGGCGGCGCGTTCCGTGGACTGGCGTGCACCACCGTCGTCACCAGACCGAGGCCAAGACTTAACGAAGCGGCCATCACTTTCAGTCGTCTAGCGGGCGTTGTACTGGTCATCACTCACCTGCTCCATCCATTCCACGGTATTTCCGTCCAGCACGCCGCTCACCGCCAGGTGGGTCATGCCTGTGGTCGAGGCGGCGCCATGCCAGTGTTTGACGCCAGCGGGACAGATGACCACGTCGCCGGGCCGAATCTCTTGAACAGGCTCGCCCCACTCCTGGGTCAGACCGACGCCCGCCACCACGATGAGGCGCTGTCCCGCCGGATGCGAATGCCAGGCCGAGCGTGCGCCCGGTTCGAATGTGACGTAGGCGCCTGATGCATTGACGCTTTCGTCGACCGGAAATAGAGGGTCAACACGTACGCGCCCAGTGAACGAGATCGATGGGCCTTCGGAGGATGGCTGATCACCTGCACGGATGATCCGTTGCTGGTCCGACTCGGCAGCCGTCACGCCTGGGGCGACGGCACACATCGAGGCGCCGAGCAGCGCAGCGGTCATGACAGAAGGCGTTCTCATGCGCTCTCTCCTGGTAATGGAAACGCCGCGCTCAAAGCGTGCGGCCATAGAACTCGCCGAGCTTGCCAATCGCAGCATCGACGTATTGCGGCACCCAATACGTCTCGATGTGGGTGGCGCCGTCGATCTGGAACAGTTCTTTATCCTGCGTGCCCGTTGCTTTGGCGAACGCCTCTTCGGTCATGTAGAGGCTGTCGGCCTTGCTGCCGGCAATCATCAGCAGTGGCTGGTCGATCAGTTCGATCTGATCGGTCGCATCCCAGCGCATCAGGTCGAGCAGGCTGCTTGTGGTGTAACGGAAGGTTGAGCCCGGATGCGCATGCGTCTTCCAGTAGTACTCGTAGCCCTGCCGATACATCTCGAACGGCAACGCGGCGATCTGTGCATCGGTCATGTCGGCATCACCCGAGTAGACGACGGATCCGCCGGCGGCCTCTTGGGCACGTGCCTCGGACGCCAGGCGCAGCCGTTCGTGGATGCTGTCGAGCTGGGAGTCGGCGAAACCGTTACGACGCACGCGACCCGAGTTGAACATGCTCACCGTCGCGATGGTCTTGAACCGCTGATCGGTCTGCGCCGCAGCCAGCGCATAGCCACCACCACCGCAAATGCCCAACAGACCGAGCCGTGCACCGTCCACGCCCGGGTAACCGGTGATGAAATCGGCTGCACCGTGAATGTCTTCAATGCGATACGACGGTCGATCGACGCCCCCGGGCGCACCACCGCTCGAGCCCTGATAGGCGGCGTCCATTGCAATCGTGATGTACCCCTGCTCTGCCAGCCGTTGCGCATACAGACCTGCTACCTGTTCCTTCACACCTCCGTTGGGATGCGCAACGACTACGGTCGGATATGTCTTGCCAGGATCGTAGCCAGCCGGCGTGTAGACGTTTGCGGCGATGTGCAGACCGTTGAGGGTGTACGTCACGGGATGCACGTTGAGCTGCCCCGGCACGTTCTCTTCGACCGCGCCCGCATAGGTCAGCGTGAACGGATTCGCGCGGTAATCGGCGGCCATCGCCGGGTTGCTGGAGACGGATGCGACGCTCACCGCGAGCGCAAGTAGAGTGGCGCTGAAAGTGCGATGCATCTGGTTGAGAACTCCTATCGCGCAGAAACGCGTCGTCAAGCGTCGGGATAGTGATGACGCATCGTGGTGCTTACGGCATGCCATGACATCCGGTCGGGCGTGCGCTGGTCGAATGCATCACCGCACCGAGCTTCGGTGCAGGAAACAAACGTCAATGCCGACACCGCTGATCAAACTAGCGGCGCGACATTGATAAGTAAAGATCGGAGGTTGAATAGAACTCATATCTTGAGCGTATGAGTCCGCGTGTTCTAGGACGACCCTCGAACCCCCAAGAGCGGCCGCTGAAGCAACCCGAGGCCGGAATTGACGACAGACAATTTGAACGCAATCGCGTTCGCATTCAGGGGCCGTCGTAGCGCTGCAGGCTCGGAATGGGAGACCAGGGCCAACATCGTTGTTGGGCTTCGATTGAAGTGTGCTTTGTCACGCATTGCAGCCGCGTCACGTGAATGTAATATCAGCTGCAGGACTTGGGGTAACGCTGACATGGAGTGCCGCGATGATCGCGAGCCAGTCGAAAGGAGCGCGCCTGTACGGACAGATCCGTCGCGCTTTGCAATGCGGGCGCTTCGCACCCGGCCAACGCATCGAGCCGGCCTCGCTCGCTCTTGAGTTCGATGCCAGCCTCACACCTGTTCGCTTCGCTCTGCACCATCTGAGCGGCGAGCGGCTGGTGCTCGACCGAGGGCGTGACGGATTCCACATGCCCTTCCCCACCGAAGCTGCACTACGCGCGCTTTACGAGTGGATGGAAGACCGGTTGCTCGCTGCCCTTGATCACGGTGCCTTGCCCAATGGCAGGCCGCCGCGAGGTCTGGACGCGCAGGACAACATCGCCAAAGCGACATGGCAGCTGTTCGACGCCATTGCGCGTCGCACGCCTCAGCAGGAAATGCGATTCGCGGCGCAGAACGCCAATGATCGGCTCGCCCCCATCCGCACCGCCAAGCGCGCACTCGTGCCTGACGCCCGCGCGGAGCTGGCCGATCTAATGGATGCATGGGAGTGTGCTGACATTCCGCGCCTCAAGTGCGCGCTGGGTACCTACCACGCCCGCCGCCGCAAGCTCGTGTCCGCCACGGTGCATCTGTTGTCGGAAGCGCGCGACGCACTGCACTGACGCGGCTTGCGCTTGCCCAAAGGTGTATACGACGCGTTTCACGGTTCGTCGTAGTACTCAAAGTACACAACAAGAATTATTTGAAAATTACTTTTCTGTCTCCCGACACTCGGCTCGTCATGGAATCGCCATGACACAACCCGAGGAGACTGAAATGGATACGAACGACACCACCACCGCCGGCACCGCGGCTCCGGTTGCGGTCATCGAGCTCGGCGTGGCCAGCATCGAGACCAAGGGTCCCGCAGGCATCAACGAGTTCGTCGGCACCCTGATGGGTTCCGGAATTTCCGACGAGTGACCAACAAGGGCGCATCGAAAGATGCGCCCTTTTCGTTGGCGAGGGCCTTCTGATGCACTACGAGCTCAGCGAAGACATCTCCTGCTGCAAAGTCAATGGCCGACTGATCTTTCTGGATATCGCACGAGACCGCTATTTCCAGATTGATAAGGCGGATGAGCCGCGACTCATTACGCAGTTCGAGCAAATCCCTGGGGCATCTGATGGCTCAACGGCTCTAGGCGATGTGCAAGATGAAGACCGCGCTGTAACCGTCATCCGGAAGTCGTTCATAGCCCCTGTCACCAGCGCGCTGGAGCGGCCAGTGTCTTCAGCGCCGCTCGAAGTATCGACCCTTCTCGAGATCGCGTGGATCGTTGTGGCTACGCGCCATTTGCTCAAGACGCGAGGCCTCAAGTCCGCCCTGAGCGAAGTACCGGCCCGCAAATGCGATAGGTCGAGCGTAGTTCGGCGAGGCTGGGACGGAGCAACCGATGCCGCTCTCTCATTCCGTCGCGTTCGCCCCTACGTTCCCGTCTCACCAGTCTGTCTCCTCGACTCCCTCGCCCTGCTCCGCTTCCTGGCACGCAGGGGCCTTCGCGCCGACCTCGTCTTTGGTGTGACTGGCGCGCCGTTCTCAGCCCACTGTTGGCTGCAAGCCGGCGAGACGATCCTCAACGACACACTGGGAAACGTGGAGTCGTACACGCCGATACGGGTGATCTGATGGCTTGCCGCTACATCGTGCTCGTCAACGCACCGAACTTTCCGGATTCTTCGGAGGCGACGGCCTATGACATGCAATTCGCCCGCCTTGGATTGAGCAGGTGTGTGCTTCTGGGCCGCTCCAAGATCTATTTCTCTACCGACACTCCGCTCTCCCCGCTTGCAAACGGCAGTGTGGTCATCGGTCATCTCTTCGCGCGAACAGGCGCGGCATTGCAGGACGCATTGGATCCGGCAGCTCACAAGCCGATCGAAGCATTGCGAAGTGCAGTGCTCAAGCATTGCTGGGGCGACTACCTGCTGCTGCACGAAAGCAAAGAGACCGGACGACTCTCGATCTTTCGCGACCTCTCGGGAGGAATTCCCTGTGTCTATCGGGTCGACAACGCCGCAGCCTTCATCACCTCGGACATATCTCTGGCAACTGCCTCAGGGCTGTATACGCGACAAGTCGATTGGGAGTTCATCGCGCACTGCCTGTCGTTTCCCACACACAAGGCACAAAGGTCTGGGCTGGCAGGGATCAGCGAGCTTCCCCCCGGTTGCACGATGACATTGGACGGTGCCCAAGCGTCCGTGACATCAGATTGGAATCCCTGGCGATTCGTCGCCCATGACGCACGGTATGACGATCAAGCCACCGCGGCACGTTCGATTCGTGATGCAGTCACCTCGGTCGTCAGGACATGGATCGATACTGATGGCTCGTCGCTGGTTGAGCTTTCTGGTGGGCTCGATTCTTCAATCGTTGCCGTATCGACCCAAGGTACCGACTCGCATGTTGTGCTGTCTTCTCTCAAGACCCCTATCCCAGGGACGGACGAGCGGATCTACGCACAACAGGTGGCGGACCAGCTGCAGCTTCCACTTGATGTCCTGGATCTCGGCCTCGAAGCGGCGACCGTCAATCCCGCACCGCCGGCGAATTCCGTCGCGCCCCGGATGGGCGTGCTTCAACATGCTGTCAGTGACCTGCTAGCCGCTGCAGGCGAACACCATCGGGTGAACAGCCATCTATCGGGCGCCGGCGGAGACACCGTTTTCTGCTACCTCAGCAGCGCCAGCCCAGCCGTTGACGCGCTGCGGACCAAGGGCCTGCTTGCGTGGACCAGGACCGTCAACGACCTGGCAACCCTGCACAACTGCACCTTCTGGCGGGCAGGCGGACTGTCTCTGAAGAAGGTGCGCTCGGCGCGCGCACCGCTTCTGCGGCCCGATCTCTCCTTCGTCGATCCATCGCGCGTGGCTCTCACGCCAGAGCGTCACCCCTGGTTTGATGTGCCGCAAGACACATTGCCCGGCGACCGGGAACGCGTTGTCGGGCTTGCCGGCACGCAGATTTTCCGGGACATCACACCGCGCTGCGGCGGCCGCCCGGTCCGCATGCCGCTGCTGTCGCAGCCCGTGATGGAAGCTGCGCTCAGGACGCCCACATGGATGTGGTTCGCCGGCGGACGTAATCGCGCGGTCGCGCGCGACGCGTTCGCGGATGTCCTGCCTGCACGCGTGCTCGAAAGACGTAGCAAGGGCACGTTTGCCGGGTACCTTGGTGCGATCTACCAGCGGAACCGGAGTGAAATACGCACGTTGCTGATGTCAGGTCATCTGAGGGAACACCTGCTGCTGGATGTGCACGCACTGGAGCGCGTTCTGTCCGAAGACGCACCGCCGAGGGATCAGCAGTACCTGCGAATCCTGTCGCTCTGCATGGTGGAAAGCTGGCTGCGCCATCAGGACTGACAGCTTGTTTTGTTAGCGTGTCGCCGCGAGCGCCTTGGCGTCTCGCATCGAACGCCACACCTCGTATTGCGCGTGCTTGGCAGGGTCCGCGTCTTCTTCACCGAGCAACCAGAATCGGAACCAATCAAGGTTGCGTTCGTTAGCCGCCAGCAGGTGGCGCGGCTGGAACTTGAAGTGCGCCTCGTGTGGAAAGGCGTAGATGTCCGCCCGCTTCTCGCGGATCAGTGGAATTGCGTAGTCCAGCGCCCACAGGTACTCCTGCTCGGGCATCTGCATCAGGATCGGCGCGTCGATCCTGTCCAGGTTCAGTTCGGGCGCCAGCACCTGCCACTGCGCAGGTGTGTCCTCCGGCGCCCCGGACTGCCAGGTGCCCTCAAGTCCGTTGAAGAACGCCTCGCCCTTGAGACTGCCGTGCAGATACATCGTGCGCGACAGCATCGGCGATGTGGTCGAAGCAGCCGACAGCAGCCTGGAATGCATGGCGGTCCACATCGTGACTTCGGTGCCGAAGCTGAGCCCGCCCATCCCGATCCTGGCCGGATCGATCTCACCCTCGGCGCCCAATAGCGCGACCGCAGCTTCAACGGCAGACAATCCCGTCGAATACCGCTCCACAGCCGTGGCCTGGAATGGCGCCGCATTGATGCACAACGCCGCGATTCCATGCGCCGCAAACGCGGCCAGCGGCCACTCGTCGCCATAGCCGCCGCGTTGAAAGCCCGGACATTTGTAGTAGGTGACAAACAGCGGCGGCGGCCTATTGCCCCTCGCCTTCGCGGGGAAAAACTGCCCCGAGAAACGGTTGCCCTCGGCATCGGTCCACTGCAGAAGCCACGGAGTGCCGTTGGCAGCAACGGCCTGGGCAAGCGCTGCGTTCGGGTCGAACAGCAATCGTTGCTCGCCCGTCGCCAAGTCGACATGCTCCAGTCTCGGCGGTACGGCCGCTCCGGCTGCCACACACACAAGCGCGCCCGTGGACACACCGCATGCGCTGCGCTCATCGCGACCGCCGCTGAGCAAACCATCGGATCGCGTCACCGGGTGCACGGTGCCCGTCTCGACGTTCCATCGAAAGATGGACTGCGCCATGCCCGCTTCCGGATCGGTCACCGTGAACACCACCTCGTCGTGACCAGGCCGCCATTGCAGGTCCGTGATGTTCTGACCGATGCAATGATCGGCGGCACACAGAACTGGCTTATCGCCCGATCGATCCGTCATCGTGACAAGCCGGGTTGCCCGCCCTCCCCCATCAGTCGCACTGCGCCTGGCCAGAAACGCGACACGCCCGCCGCCGCGCTCACGCGTCCCTTTGAACGGCTCGCCCCATGCCTTCTGGAGGACAGCCAGTTCAACCGTGGTTGGCGATGCGGGTTCCGCTTCAAGCCGCTGCTTTTCGCCGGAACCGGGATCCATCTGGATCCAGTGGACCGGCTTGTGCGCCAGCAGCGGCACACGATCGAACCAGAAGCCGAGACGCTGAGTCCCCAAGCGCCCTTCGGTAAAGCCGGACCGAAAGAGGTTCTGACTCGTTGGCGCATTCGCGTCGATCCGGATCCCGCGCTCGTACTCGCCCTGCTCCGCCGCGCTCACCTCTGCCCGGCTTGGCCCCACGCTGTACACCAACCTATCATCCGCCAGCAGTTGAAACGCCTGCACGTCAGCCGAATCCAGCGTGAGCGGTGTGGTGCCCGAGCCATCGGTTGCGGCACGCCAGACATCGATACGCCCGTCAATCAGCGCCCGGTAGTAGAGCCATCGACCATCGCTTGACCAGACAGCGGACGCAGGCACCGGCAAGCCTGCAGAGTCCCGCAACGGCACGCCGCCCTCTGCGACCCGCACAGGCAGCGCGCCGTCGTCGAGCCGCTGCACGTACCACGCGGTGTCGTAGGTATTGCGCTCGATCGACGGCCGTTCCACCCGGAACGCCACGCGATCCCCATCGGGCGACATGGTTGGCAAACCGATATCGACAGTCTCGATAAGTTGCCGTGGGGAAATTGCACGTGCGTCGGAGGCGCAGCAGATCGCGGTCACCAACAGCAGTGAGCCAAGAGAAATTTTCATGAGAGGTCTCGCTTACAGTTCAGATCGACCGCAGCGACGGCATGCTCATGCCGTCGCTGAGGCACGCTCACCAGCGCTTCGACAGCCCCAGACTCACGAAGCGACCCACCGCCGAATAGTTGGTGGCGTCGTAGGGGAGCGAGAAGCCAGGCAACCACGCGATGCTGTACGGAGGCTCACGATCGAACAGGTTCTGCGCCGCGATCGACACCTCGGTGCCGGACAACAGCCCGCGCGGTTGCGGCGCTGCATATCGCACCGCAACGTCAACGGTGGTGTAGGACGGAGTGCGCGCGTCGTGCAGGACGTCTTTCAGCGAGGTCTTGTAGTTCGCGAACAAGGACGCGGAGAAACCGCCTTGATTCCACACCGTGCCCGCGCGCGCCTGGAACCTGGGCGGGTTGTGCAGCGTGCCCGACAGATCGAACGGCGCCTGCAGGGCTGTGCTTTGCTGCGTGCTGTCCAACCAGCTCGCAGAACCGCGCAGGGTCATCTGGCCCGGACCGATGTCCGCCCGGTAGGTACCGGACAGGTCAAGCCCACGGATCCGCTGGCGCGCGACATTCGTGTATTGCAAGTTGACCAGTGCCACCACGTCATCCGGGTTATAGGGCGTGCCCGCGAAGTTGTAGAAGATCGTGGACCTGGCCACGCGCTCGGCCTGCGCCTCGCCGCTGGGATTGACGGTAATGAACTGCCGATAGATCGGATTGCTCAGCGCCTCCGCGAAGTTCGTGATCGGCTCCAGGGCGCGGCCCGTGTAATCGATGTCGAACCACGTGGCTTCCAGGTCCAGTCCGGGAATCGAAACGGGGTGCAGCGCCAGGGACGCCGTCCACGTGGATGCCCGCTCTGCCTCCAGTTCGCGGTTGCCACCGCCGATGGCCAGCACCGTGCTGCCGGCTGGATAGCCGCTTCCACCGAAGTAAGCGGGCGCGGTCAGCATGGCGTACGGCGCGAAGAAGCGCTGATGCAACGTCGGCGCCTTGAAGGATTTGCCCCATGACGCCTTCATGGTGAGATTGGATCTCGGGGCGTACACCAGCCCCAATTTTGGAACCGTCACGCTGCCGAAGCTGTCGTAGTCCTCGGTGCGCAACGCAGCCGTCAACGCCAGGTGCTGTCCACCCTCCCCAGCATCAGCATTCCCCAACAGCGGCACGCTGAGCTCTGCGTACGCAAAGCGGCTGCTATCGCGGCCTTGCGTTGTCGCCGCGTCGGCCAGGTAGTTGAAGTGCAGGTAATCGTTGCTTCGATACCCCACACCCGCCGCCACCCGAACCTCACCGCCAGGCATTACGAACAGCGGGCCTTCGCCGCCGATCTCATAGATGGTGCTTTCGTTGCACAGGCAGTCGTGCACCGAGGGCGTGGCCGCGCCCGTCTCGACGATCTCCCAGCGCTGGTACTGGAGATGCACGCTTCTGGCGCGCGAACCCCCTAGCGTGAGCGACCAGTCGCCTGGCAGGAAGAACTCCACGCTTGGCGACAACAGCATAGTGGCCGTCTCCGAGTTAACGCGGTTGATCCGCCCATCCGGCGAGAACAGGTTGTAGGCCTGGTCGCGCTCCGTCCGCAGCACGTCGAAGCGGGCTTCGACATGCGCGCCCAGCGCCTGGTTCACGCTGAGCAGGCCGCTATCCAGATCGCTGCCCGGATACAGCGTGGTCGGGTGCGTCATGTGGCGGGTATAGGGGCGCTGCCGCGCGTAGATCGGATCCACGCTGCCCGTCTTGAACGTCGCCAGCAGACCACCACTGGCCCATGCCGTACCGGCGGTGGCGGTGTACTCGCGTGTTGCAAGTCCACCCGCCGTTGCCCCGCCAAACCGCGCGCCGACCGCGACGCCTTCGAAATCCCGTCGCAGAATCACATTGCCCACCCCACCCACCGCATCGGACCCGTAGATCGCGGAGGCACCATCCGCCACGATCTCGATACGCTCGACTGCCTCGACCGGAATGGCGTCGATATCCACCGCCTGCGTCATGCCCCCATAGGCCATGCGCTTGCCGTTCAACAGCGTCAGCGTGGCATCCGGACCCAAGCCACGCAGATTCAGTGCCGAGCCGCCGGTGATGTTCTGGTTCTGCATCCCGGCACCGGAGTAGCCGAGGCTGGGGACACCCGGGTTCTGGCCTCCAGAGAAGTTCTGAGGCACTGCTCGAATCACCTCGCCAAGATCCCCAAAGCCCTCTTCCCGGATGCTTTCGATGCCGATAGTCACCACTGGCGAGGGCGTTATGCCGCCACGGATGCGGGTGCCTGTGACTTGGATCGTGTCGAGTTGAACAGCTTCTGTCTCTCTGCCTGATCTGTCTGCAGATTGCTCAGAACTCTGCTTATCTCCCTCGCCGGATGTCACCGCTCTCGCTGTAGAAACCGCCCCAGGCCCCGCGGCACTGGCGAGTAGAACGACGGAAATCGCTTTGTTGAGCTTGCCTATATTCATGCTACTTACCCTCTCCATAGGTCGCCGCTCATTAGTTGCGGCTTAGCCGCCGCGCACTAGCGCGGCATGGTTTCCACACGACACCAAGGGCCCTACCGACCCGTTGCGCATTTCCTCACTACGACCCTGATCAGCTACATTAAATGTAGCTTATTAGGCAAACGTACAGCCTCCGTCTCATCGGCATACGTACTCTCCAGCGCTGATTCGCCTTCTACCGCTACTAGAATTCACGGAATACGAAAAGAAGTGCTACATATACTGTAGCATACATGTGAGGGGCTAGAAAGCCATCCTGTGCGTACACAGGAACGGCTTCGACGGCTCATGGCGTCTCGAATCAGCAGCATGTTCACCAAGCGGCTGAAAGAGGCACGCTTGGCCTTGGACATCTCCCAGAGGGAGCTTGGAAGAAGAATCGGCCTGTCGGAGGACGTCGTGTCCAGCAGAGTTACAAGGTATGAGCGCGGAACCTCCGAGCCGGACTTTGAAACCGCTAGCAAGTTGGCCAAGGAACTCGGCGTTCCTTTGGCCTATCTCTTGGCAGACACCGATACGCTGGCGGACATCATCCTTGCTGCAGCAAGCCTGCCACCAGGAGAGCAACGGAAGCTCGCTGCCCAGCTGAGGTCGAAGAGCAGGCGCTGAGTCGCAGGATATGCGGGCTCAGTTTTTGTCAAACTTCTCACTGATCCAAGCAACCAGGTCTTTCCGCTGCTTGACTGAAAGCAATGAGAGCGACAGGAGGATTTCGGCCGTGGCCTCGTCCTCTGCAACCAAATAGGCCATAGGCACTTGCAGTGCGTCTGCAAGCTCGGCCAGCCCTTTCAAGTCAACCCCGCTTGACTCTCTCTCGTAGCGATTGACTCGACTGCTGGCGCGCTCTTTGTCCAGTCCCATCATCGCACCCAGTGCTCGCTGGCTATCGATGCCACGCAGCTTCCTCGCCTGCTTGATGCGGGCAGAAAAGATAGCGCGGGGCGAAGCCTTCGGCACGTGATCTGATACTTAGAACTGGGGGTTGTCAGCATGCCTTGCTCCGCTCCTGCGCGGCAGTCTCTTCATGAAATGTAGCACCCTGCTCCGGCCGCTGGCTGAGACAGGCGCCTAGGTAGGGCACAAGAAACTTTTGTCCGCCTAACTTCTATGTGCAGTCGCTATCACTGGTTACAGGCGGTCGCCGGCGTCCAGCCGCTTGCGGCCGGAGGTCGGCAACCGCTACGAAATCGAGGTGCATAGATCGGACCTGCAGTCCCTGCAGCGGCAGGCAGCGGTGCTTAGCGTCCCGACCGCCTACTTCTATGCCGAAGATGAAGAGCTCCGCAGGTGTTCTCGGAGTTCAAGAACAAAGGTAAGCGAACGCGCTGAGGCACTGAGTAAAACAAAGCCCCGCTAGCGGGGCTTTGGTCGTCGGCGCTTTGTTGAGGGTTCTCGCCCTCGTCCCCTAACAGGTACTTAGGTGAAGTGGCCAGGACAACGGCCTCATCCTACGTCGCGTGCAATCCGATAGTAATAAGGGCAAATGGCTGGGGCCTGTCAGATTTCATCCCGTCAGCCCACAGGCAAGCGTGCCGCTGCCTAGGCTCTTTCTGGAACGCGAGAAGTGTCCAGTGACAACCCAGGACATTGAGGCGCTAGGCGCCGCATCCGCGCCTTAGTGCAGAGCGGGACGAGGAGCAGAGGTACAACCTCAACAATCATGCCTTGCCTGGGTAGAGCGAAGCACCGAACCGCATGAGCATGTCGACTGACTCTCTGTGTGCACAGCCCCGCTCCGATCGAGAAGTAACGCCAGCAGGGCAATCTTGTACCGCTAAAGCTTCGCCCACTGCCTCTTATCCCGCTCCTGTATGGACATCACTCGCCCTAGCGTTCACAGCGCTCACGCACTATCATTAAAAGGAACGTCCAAAGCGAAATAACAAACTTCCACTCATGGAATCCAACAGCTACCGGTTCACCGCAATGCGCGGGATCCAAGCCGGGCGGGCGTACTACGTGCTGATGTGCCCGCTCCGTCTTGTGCCACGGCTTTTTCGCTTTGATGACGAGGCTCTGCCGGCCGAGCTGCGTGCCCAAAGGGTGCTGAACCGGGTGCGGGTACCCCAGATTTCCCGCTACATGGTTGACCATTCGAAGGAATACATCCTCTCGTCTCTGTGCGCTTCTGTCGATGGCGAGATCGAGTTCGAGCCGGTGGAGCGCTCTGGCCCGATGCGGTCGATCGGTCAGCTTCAGATCGGGATGAGCGCCACGATCCTCATTAACGACGGGCAGCATCGCCGCGCCGCAATTGAGGAGGCGCTTATCGAGCGTCCTGAGCTCGGAGATGAATCGATCTCGATCGTGCTGTTCGTCGATGGCGGCTTGAAGCGCTCCCAGCAAATGTTCGCCGACCTCAACGTGCACGCGGTGCGCCCGACCAAGTCTATCCGGCTCCTCTATGACCATCGAGACGAGCAGGCCAAGCTAGTGCGTCAGTTGATTCAAGCCATTCCGCTATTCCGAGAGTTCACTGATCTTGAAAAGACCAGCATCTCCAACCGCTCTCTTAAGCTCTTTACGCTGAGCTCGCTTCACCAGGCTACGGGTCGCCTGCTCTGCAGATCCAAGGATAAGGCCTTCTCGCCAGGCGATCTCGAACTGGCAGTAGATTTTTGGAAGGCGGTGATCACCAACATGCCGGACTGGGAGCGAGTGGCTGAGCGCGCAGTCGTTGCGCATGAGCTTCGGCGCGACTATGTCCACGCCCACGGCATTGCTCTTCAAGCGATCGGCGTCGTGGGTGCGCAGTTGATCAGAGAGGAGCCCCGGGACTGGAAGACGCGCCTGAAGAGCCTTCGCGACATTGACTGGTCTCGCGCCAACACGTCGCTTTGGGAAGGCCGCGCATTGATGGGCGGCCGGATCAACAAGACCAGCCAGAGCACTATCGCCGTTGCCAATGTCATCTCGCGTGAGCTCGATCTACCTTTGAGCGAAGAGTCGGCGCGCCTAGAAGCGTTGCTCCCGCCGCCCCCGCGTAGATCCCAAAAATCCAAGGTCGCTGCATGACTCACCAACGCGCCGCAAGTTCTATCCCCGCACTGTATGAAGAAGTCCGCGAACTCTATCTCGCAGACACCCGCCCTTGGGTACTTGGCTTTAGCGGCGGCAAGGACTCGACGTGTGCCCTGCAAGTGGTTTGGACTGCGCTTGCAGCCCTTCCGCCTGAGCAGCGCGCAAAGCCGGTCTATGTGATCAGCTCCGATACGCTGGTCGAGACGCCCGTCATCGTGAACTACATCGATGCGACGCTTGAGCGTATCAATGACGCAGCGATCGCCCAGGGCATGCCGTTTCGCACCCACAAGGTCGTGCCGCGGATCGATCGCAGCTTCTGGGTCAACATGATCGGACGAGGCTACCCTGCCCCGTCGCGGCGTTTTCGCTGGTGCACTGAGCGACTCAAAATCGAGCCAGCGAACGAATTCATTCTCGATCGTGTAGCGGAGTTTGGTGAGGTCATCATGGTGCTCGGCGTGCGTTCTGCCGAGAGCGCTACGCGCGCCCAAGTGATGTCGTTCCACAAGATTAAGGGCTCGCGCCTCTCGCGCCATTCCTCACTCAATAATGCCTTCGTCTACTCGCCGATCGAGGCGTTCAGCACCGACGAGGTCTGGTCGTATCTGCTGCAAAACCAATCGCCTTGGGGCAATGACAATCGCGACCTAGTGGCGATGTATCGGAATGCCCAGGCCGGCGAGTGTCCGCTCGTGGTCGACAAGACCACACCAAGCTGCGGCAATTCGCGGTTTGGCTGCTGGGTCTGCACTGTGGTGACCAAGGACAAGGCGATGGAAGCGATGATCGACTCCGGCCAGGACTGGATGACGCCGCTCCTCGACTACCGCGACATGCTGGCTGCGACGCAGGATCCCGCAAAAAAGCGGGAAGTGCGCGACTTCCGTCGCCGCACGGGGCAAGTGTCGTTCAAGGCCGAGTCCGACGACGTGATCCCGGGCCCCTACACCATGGAGTTCTGCCGCAAGCTCCTCCGGGAGCTCTTGGAGGCGCAAAAGCAGGTGCAGGCCGACGCCCCGCCTGGCGAAGCCACTCAGCTCATTCACGAGACCGAGTTGCACGCGATCCGCAACATCTGGCGGACCGAGCGCGGCGACTGGCAGGACTCGATGCCCGCGATTGTGCGCGACGCACTCGGCGTCGAACTCGACTGGGTCGTCGACGATGCGGCGCACTACTCGCATGCCGATGGCCTGCTGCTCGAAAAGATATGCGCCGAGAACGACGTGCCAATGGAGCTCGTCGTGCGGCTTTTGGATATCGAGCGCTCTACTTATGGCATGAAGCGGCGCCACGCTGTGCATCACCGGATTGAAGACGCGCTTTCCGAGGAGTGGCGCCCGCTCGAAGAGGTGGTGTCCGAGCGTCGCAGCACGCTTGACATCACGATGATTCCATCCGCGCCCCCTGCCGAAGTCGACTGATGCTGATTCGTAACATTGTTTTGGAAGATTTCGGTCTCTACGCAGGCAGGCAAGTGATCGACGTCCAGCCGACGCGCGGCGCGCGAAAGGCGCGCCCGATCATCTTGGTAGGCGGCAAGAACGGCGCGGGCAAGACGAGTCTGCTCGAAGCCGTGCGTTTGACGCTCTATGGAAAGCTCGCGCTTGGCGAGCGCACGTCCCAATCTGCTTATGAGGACTATCTGCGCTCGCGCGTGCATACGGGCCCGAGCGCAGGCGGCCTTGGCCGAGCATCGGTTGGGATCGAGTTCGAATTCGCTGAATCGGGCGTGGTGCACATCTACGAGGTCTCCCGCGCCTGGACGGTGCGGGGCAATGTCGTGCAAGAGAGCATGGACTTGCGCAAGAACGGGGAGACCGTGACGGTAGTGCCTCGGAATGAGTGGCAGAACTTCCTCCACGAGCTTTTGCCCGTCGGCGTCTCTCAGCTCTTCTTCTTCGACGGCGAGAAGATCACTGAGATCGCCGAAGACTCCACCGATGGCCACCAGCTCAGTGCCGCGATCCGCAGTCTTCTGGGCATCGATCTTGTGGGGCGTCTGCGCACCGACCTTGGCCTCTACCTCTCTCGAAATCAACGCAGTGATGTAGGTTCAAATCAGGAGCTGGAAACGATCCTCGCCGAGCGCGACAAGATCGACGAAGAAGTGCGCAGCCTGAGCGACCAGCGCGCAGACCTGCAAACCCAGCTCGACGGTCAGCGCCGCGAATCAGCAAAGGCGCAGCAGCGCTTCACTGTGGGCGGCGGCGAAGTCGCGCTGAGGCGCTCAAGCTTGACGGCCGAGCGTAGCGCGCTCGATCACGAGCGCACCACCCTGCTCGCGCAGTTCAAGGAAGGCTCGTCAGGCCTCTGGCCGTGGCTCGTGGCGCCCACGTTGGTTGCGCGCCTACAGCTCGCGCTCGCGAAAGCTGGCGCAGCGGATCAGGACGCAGCTTCACGCCTGCAGAAGCGCTTCAACGCATGGCAGAAGAAAGCCGACGCCGCAACACAGCGCCGCTGGACGCAAGAGCACAAAGACGATTTCCAGGCGCTGCTCGAGGCCACCTTCAAGGCGTCCGACGCGCCGGCCGCCCCGCGCGCGCTCACCGCCGTGGGGAACGCCACCCAGATACTGACGCAGGCAAGCGCGCAGCAATCCATCGTGCAAGGCTTCGCCGAGCGCCTGCGCACGCTCGAGGAGCGTATTGGAGAGATCGACACGTCCCTTGCGCGCGTGGACGAGACGACTGCGAGCTATCTGCTTGATGAGCTTCGGGGCGCGGAGCAATCCTACGGACAGACGCAGGGCCGTCTGAAAGTACTGCAGGAGTCGCTCGATGCGCTGCACTACAGGCGCGCGACGCTCGACAAGTCACGCGAGAAGCTCCTGATCAGCCAAGCAGAAGATCGGCGAGGCACGCGTCAGACCGAGCTCGCGAGCCGCATCGCCGCCTCGCTCGCGGCTTACGAGACCGCATTGATCGCCAGCAAAGTGCGCGCCTTGGAAGTCGCATTCGTCGATTGCTTCAATCGTCTGGCGCGCAAGGGCGACCTGGTGCGGGAAGTTCGCATCAGCGCTGACAATTTCCAGGCGACCCTGATTGGCAAGGATGGTGCCGAGATCCCACGCGTGCGCCTGTCCGCTGGCGAAAAGCAGGTCTTCGCAATCGCCATTCTCTGGGCGCTGGCCAAGACCAGCGGGCGTTCGCTGCCGGTCATCATCGACACGCCGCTCGCGCGTCTAGATAGTGATCACCGCGCAGCAATCTTGGAGCGCTATCTACCCGAAGTGAGTCATCAGGTCGTCGTGCTCTCCACCGACACTGAAGTAGATGTGGACATGGTGGGACAGCTTTCGGACTTCGTCGCCCAGACCCATCACCTCCAATATCTGCCGGACGAGCGCCGCACAGCGGTGGCGACTGGCTACTTCAAAAGCCGGAAGGGAGCATCCAGTGCACTACTCTAAGCTCCGCATTTCTTCAGACGCGACCAGCAAGCTGCGTGCAATGCGCCAGCGGATGCGGATCACGCCAAACCTTCTGTGCCGCTATGCGCTGATGAGTTCTCTCGAAGACGGACCGATTGGCAATGCACCACTGCCCGATGAAGATGGGCAAGAGTTCAACGCGTCGACGCTCACGGGTGAGCAAACTCAACTCTTTCTCGCGGCTATCTCTGTCGTAGAAGAAGAGACGAGCAACAAGACGCCGTCCAATGCGCGCGTATTGGAGCTCCTGCGCTGCCACATTCACCGTGGCATCGGCTCGCTGTCCGTTCGCCTTCGCTCACCCGCAGATCTCTTCTTGCGCAAGGCTGATCGCTAATGAGCGCTCCGCGCCCGCTCTACCTCGATCACAACGCAACGACGCCGATTGACCCGCGCGTGCTGAGCGCGATGCTCCCCTATTTCTCGGAGCAGTTTGGCAACCCGTCAAGTACCGAACACGTCTACGGAATCGAGGCCGCTGGCGCAGTAGAAACTGCGCGCGAGCAGGTCGCAAAAACGCTTGGCGCATCGGCCGGCGAGATAATTTTTACGGGGTCATGCACCGAAGCCGACAACCTCGCGATCGTGGGATCGGTGCGCGCGGCCGGAGGGCCGCGCCGGCTGATCACCAGCGCGATCGAGCATCCAGCGGTGCTCGAGTCGTTTCGCCTTCTGGAGAACGAGGGGCATCAGGTTCTGTATCTCGGGGTGGACGAGACAGGACGCGTGCGGCTTGACGAGCTCGAAAGTGCGCTGCGCGACACGACGTTCTTGGTCTCGATCATGGGCGCCAACAATGAGGTCGGCACGCTCCAGCCACTGACCGAGATCTCAGCACTCTGCGCCGCGGGCGGCGCACTGCTGCACTCCGACATCGCTCAAATGCCAGCGTATTGCGATGTGAGCGTAGACGCTCTGGGGCTGGATATGGCCAGCCTGTCAGGCCACAAGATATACGGCCCCAAGGGCGTAGGCGCCCTATATGTGCGCAGGCGTCGCCCGCGCACGAAGCTTTCTCCGCTCACTTGGGGTGGTGGCCACGAGAAAGGCTTGCGAAGCGCCACGCTCAACACTCCGCTGATTGTCGGATTTGGCGAGGCGATGGCGCTGTGCGCGAAGGAATGGCGGACTACAGCAAATCATACGTCGCAAATCACCGCGCAGATCCGTGACAACCTCACCGGAGCGCTGGACGGCGTGGAGGTCAACGGTTACGCCGAGCGCTTGCCGAACAACCTCTCGCTTTCCATCGCAGGCGTCGAGCCGCTCGCACTTATCCGAGCCATGCGGAACATCGTTGCCTTTTCAGCATCGAGCGCCTGCTCCACTGATGCAGTCAAGACCTCACATGTCCTTCAAGCAATGTTCGGAGACATTCCGCGTGCGCAGCGGGCGTTTCGCTTCTCACCCGGCAAGAGCACGCCGACCGAGGGAATCGCACCCGTGGTCGAGCGAATCCTAGAAAGCGTCCAAACGCTCCGGGCGATCAGCGGGTAGCTAAGCGTCAATCCTCAGCGTTGCCCCGCATCAATCTTCTCAATGACGCCTTCCACCAGCCCAATGCGATCGGAAATCACCTGTTCGAGCTTCCGGAGATAGCGAAGAAATTCGTCAGGATCATCTGCAATCGCGGACTGCGGTAGCTTCCCCAGCATTTCCTCGGTCGCGCGCATCGCTTTGCGCCAGTCTTGGCCCTTATCAGCGCTCTCGCCGGCCTTTGCGCGCGCCGCCTGCACCGTCAGGGTAAAGGCGTCGATCTCAGAGAGCAGGCTCTCCTGCCTGTTCTCCACCAGGTAAGCGACATCTTTCAGTTGGCGAGGTTCGTGGATGCGCCGCTGCCCATCATGCTCATCGCAAGGCGAGATCCACGAATACAGACGCCGAAGGCTATCCACATTCTCAAACGCCTTGTTCGACTCGCTCCACCCAAGCCAATTCTTGAGCGTGGTGCTTTTCAGCACCTCGTTGAAGAGTGAAAAGTGATCGTTGCGCGCACGCTCTCGATACTCCTCATCCTTGCTCATCTGCCGGAGAGCATGGTGCGTGCGGTAGAGACGGCCGACCTCAACCGCCGACATCCCGAACTGCTGCGCCGCCTTGGAGATTGAACTGCCATGCAAATCGATTTGATCAGCAACGAGCTTGGCGCGCTGCGCGGGCGCCCACGTCTTGATGCCGCTGATATGGCGGATACCCTGAAATACCCAAGAGATGTCGCCCGGCTCATTCCCTTCGTAAACCATTACCTCAATCTTCCCGGTGCGCTCCACGAAGCGGCGCAACACGGCCTCGTCAACCGCATCAGGCGAGCTCACGCGCCCTCCTTGAATGTCGGCCCTCAGCTTCGTTAGCGCCCGGAAGCGCCGATTGCCTTCGACAATGATGAACCCGCCTGTCGTCGTCCTGAGCGGCCGTACGACGATGCGGTCAAGCAGCAAAAACCCGTTTTGGAGCATCCCGTTATATAGATCCTGCACGCCAAACGGGTCGATCTCCGTCCCCGTGCGCCGCTGAACCGCCTCATGGGAGACCCTCTCCTCCGCAACCGGATGTTTGGTCGCTTCACTCCAAAACCGAGGATTGTTTGGGTCCAAGTAGATCTGATCGACCGCGAGCACCTTGGCCTTCAATTCTTCGATCAGCATTTGCTCAGGACCTCCCGGGCGGTTTGGGCAGCCGGCGCGGAAGCTTCAATGCCTCGTCCCCTGTCGCCAGGCGGTAGCGTTCAAGCAATGCGTCATCCTTCACATCGGTAAGCCCGACCATGTAGTCCAGGAGATCTCGCGCGAGTTTGCGCCCCGCGAGCACCATGGTCCGCTTTTCTGGATTCCAGATAATGTCTCGGTAGGGCCTCGCCGAAAGTTCAGTCGGAACGTTTTTGAGTGCATCAATCGCTTGGAACAGCGTGAGGCCATGGCGCGTGGCGTAGCTGATTGCGAGGCGCGTGAAGATCTCGAGTCCGGCGGGTCGAAAGAGAAGATGCCCTCCACTACTACTTCGGTATTTATGCGTAATCGCGGCCTCGTTGTCCTTCGCAGAGAAAAGCTCTTTCACCGGCGCAAACGCCTTCGCAAGCGACCCGAAGAACTTCACCGCATAAGCTTCAAGATCATCTAGACGAACATCTGACGGGCGATAAAAGCGCAGGCTCTCGTCCTTCTTGAGCTCATCTTTGAACTTGAAAACAAGCTTCAAGATGTCGTAGAGATTCACGATGTTCGTCAGTGCAATCCGGTTTGTGACCGGAAGCGACGTGCTTGAAGATACGAGGATCTTGGGTTCTTTAAACCATAGGTGGGACTCAACCAATCGCCGGGCGATGATGGCCATGGAGTCGTCCTCATCCAGTGCAATGATGTCCGCCTTCGCCACCGGCTTCGCGGTCTTGTTAAGCGTTGTAAAAAGACGCCTTGTGCGCTCTCGCTCCTTCTCATTGTGTCCAATGAATATCACAGCCAGGCGCTCGCCTCCGAAATCAAAGCCGTCCCCAATTGCTTTCTTGATACCCGCCAACCGATGCTGGCCATCCACCGCGAAAATCTTTTCGTTGCCGCTGAGGCTCAGAAAGCCGAACGATTCAAGCGCCTGCGGGTCGGTCGCTTGCAACACTGCGGCGCTTGTCTCGGAATGAAGATTCCCGACCTCAAGCCATTTCGGCTTCCCGCCGTAGGTCGCGAGCACGAGCGAGTTGAAAAAGCGTTGGGGGGTCTTTTCTAAGTAGCTACTCACACTCTTGGCTCGGCTGCCTTCCAAAGAGCGCTGAATGAGATCGGAGAGCGCTTTGCTTTCGTGGATGTGCGCCGCGTAATCAACACGTCTCGCTAGCTCAGCCGCAGGTATCAGGCACGAGTAGTAGATCCAGTCTCCCATTCCGCCTCTGAGCGCTGGTAAGAGAAGCATGTCTTTTGCTTTGGCTACCATGTTGCATCCCTTGCGTCGCGCACTGACGCGTCGATATCCGTCTTGTTGACAGGAGGCACGATTGCACTAAGGAAGCTACGCTCGATCTTGGCAAGACTCACACGCTTGTCTGGCACGGGCGCAAAATTGAAGAACAGGTCGTCCTTCCACTGGTCGAGCATTGCGCAGACTTTGACTCGTTTACTCATTCGCCTCGCATCTGCCAAATACTGCCCATAGCGAACCTGCAAGTCAGAACCCGAGCTGTCCCCAGTGATCCCCATGTAGAGGATGTAACCGTGCGTTGGCATGTCTGGACTGTCCATCAACACCGTAAACGCGTAGACGCCCCGCTCCTTGGGCACCGAAGACTTGTTTGCCTTCAGAAAACGCGTGCGCTGCCAGTTCAAGGACGCGCTTGATTTGAACGCGCGCCACTTCTTGATGTCGACGTAGAACTGCACATTGAACATCGCGAACTCGCCAGCCGCGAACACAATGTCGTGATAACGCCCTCTTGCCAAGACCGCCCCCGGTGCTGCTTCCCTACGCCAATTCTCGGCACTTCTGAGGCAATCCTACACGTGGCGTCGCTCCACGGGTAATCCCCCCGCGCAATAGCTGACGTCAGAAGTGGAATTTTCTCGTACGCTTTCCCGAGGAGGTTCCATGAAGAAGTCCCGCTTCACCGACAGCCAGATCATTGCCGTGCTCAAGCAGGCCGAGGCCGGCACACCGGTCCCTGAGCTGTGCCGCGAGCACGGCATCAGCTCGGCCACGTTCTACAAGTGGCGCAGCAAGTTCGGCGGCATGGAGGTGTCCATGGTGGTCCGCATGAAGGAGCTGGAGGATGAAAACCGGCGACTCAAGAAGATGTACGCCGACGCCCAGCTCAGCGCCGACCTGTTGAAGGAGGCGATGTCAAAAAAATGGTGAGGCCATCTCAGCGCCGGGAGATGGCCCGATGCGCAGTTCAGGACGAACGCACCAGCATCCGGCATGCCTGCCAGACCTTCGGCGTCAGCGAGACCTGCTACCGCTACGAGGCAAAGGCCTGCGAGGAGAACGCCCACATCGCCGACTGGCTGGTCCGACTGACCACTGCGTACAAGGATTGGGGCTTTGGGCTGTGCTTCCTGCACCTGCGCAACGTCAAGGGCTTTGGCTGGAACCACAAGCGCGTCTACCGCATCTACCGGGAGCTGGAGTTGAATCTGCGGATCAAGCCGAAGAAGCGAATCGTGCGTGAGAAGCCCGAGCCGCTGTCGGTCCCCGAGTCGATCAACCAGGTCTGGTCGATGGACTTCATGCACGACCAGCTCAGCGATGGCCGCAGCTTCAGGCTGTTCAACGTGCTGGACGACTTCAACCGCGAGGGCCTCGGGATCGAGGTGGATCTGTCGTTGCCCGCGGCGCGTGTGATCCGGTCTCTGGAGCAGATCATCGAGTGGCGCGGCAAGCCCAATTCAATCCGCTGCGACAATGGTCCGGAGTACATCAGTGGCGCTCTGCTGAGCTGGGCCGAGCGCCAAGGCATCAAGATCGAGCATATCCAACCGGGCAAGCCACAACAGAACGCCTACATCGAACGCTACAACCGCACTGTTCGTTACGGCTCGCTCGCACGAACCCTGTTCGACACCATCGACCAGGTGCAGGACAAGGCCACGCGCTGGCTATGGACGTACAACCACGAGCGCCCGAACATGGCGCTTGGTGGCATCACCCCGATGCAGAAGCTAGCGATAGCTGCATAGCTCCACTTTTGGCGACTGCTAAAAATGGGGGGATTACCCACGCCCAGCCTTGCACCACCAGCATTCGGAGCGCCCCGTGCTGCGCCGTAAGGTCGCTGCCTCACGACCCAGTGCGAGATAAATAGGTCAATGATGAGCAAGAGCGATCGAATCGCGGATTGATGCGCACAAATGCACCTCTGTAACATTGCATCTGTGCACCAAGCTTCCCTAGGAGGACTTGATCGGGAAGTAGCCCTGCATCTGAGCGGCGCTGCATCCGCGTCGGTCAGAACGCATCTAATGGGAAACCTCGAACTCAATCCTCGTATGCTCAGGCGCTGCGAGCGGTGTAGCCCCGCGCTTTCGGATTCCCTTGAACAAACCCTGAGCCCGGTATGCCAGCACAGACGCCAACGCCCGACGACATCTGGAACAAGACGATCGCCTTCATCTCGATTGATACAAACGTTCTATTTGAGACCGGCTTTCAGTTCACGAGTGGCGCGCTCAATCAGCTTCCCGCTCAGATGCCTGACAGCCTCCATCTTGTTTTCAGCCCTGTTGTGGCCGAAGAAGTTAAGCGCCATCGCGTTAAGTCAGTGAAGAAGCATAGCGATTCCATTGCGGCGGCCATTGCGGGGATCCGGCGCGCGGCATCGCAGGATGTCTCTTCGATATCGTCCGCACTCGATGATTTGAACGTCGTAGGCAATGCTGAGCGCACTTTCGATCAAGAACTCCTCGACTACGCGCAACGCTGTAGCGGCACTATTCTTACCTGGGAGGATGTATCAGTAGAGGCCGTGTTCGCAGACTATTTTCGGCAGAGTCCGCCCTTTGAAGATGGGAAGAAATCCGAGTTCCCGGACGCCGTAACGCTGCAGATCCTGCATAGATACGCAGAACGCCTGGGCTCGACTGGAATTTTCGTAACCAAAGACCAAGGCTGCCAACGCTTCGCTGCGGATTCGGACCGAATCTACGCAGTGTCGTCCCTCGACGATCTTACGTCGCTATTTCAAGCAACGGGCAAGTCGGCGCAAGACATTTCCGATGCGATCGAAGCGCACATCCTTCATTCAACGTCTCCCGGCTACAGCGCTGTAAACGAAGCGATCGAGCGACATGTCGCGCATTCCGAGTGGGATGTTCTCAACCTAACGCCTGACCTAGGTGGCCGCATGGAAGCAGAGGTTGTCGATGTGCGCATCAAACGACTCAACCTCGAACAATACATCATGCTCTGGCGAGACGACGATGCTGACGACACATGGATCGCGGAAGTGAGAGCAGCTGTCCAAGTAGACGTGAATGTTTCAGCCGAGCTCTACGTCTACGACTCACGTGATAAGGACGAAACGCTGATTCTGCGAGATCAGAAGTCCTTCCCTGAGCAGATAGATGTCGCAGTATTCGTCCACCTGACGAACGTCTCGCTCGCCAAGCCTCCGTCTGCTTGGAACCTGTCCTTCGACATTGCCTCGACCAACTACCGGCTAAGCGCCACAAATTTCGAGTTCGACGCGCGCTAATGGTCCAAGACTGACTTTCAATCCACGAGTAGGGGATGCGCGTTTTCGAACCGCGCAAGTCTTTAGCACTCCATCTTGCGTGCCTCAAGATCCAGATTTTTCGAGAAATCGTTCAGCGATCGGATCGCTCAAACTAAGCCTGGAAATCTGCGCTTTAAGGCATCTCTGTTACTGAAAAATTTGAAAAGCGCATGACGAGCGGAAGCGCGATTCTAACGATGCTTAAGAACAATCTTGATCCACCGCACTTCTGTACGTTTTAAGTAGTCCTCAGATTTTCGCCCCTGATAAATCACTTCCAGCCCAGCGGCTGCCGACTGAGCAATGAATTCGCAGACGTCGATGGGGTACATCGGCCTGTCGGGCAGCTCGGCACCGATTCTGAGAGTTAACGCAATGCTTCCGTCTATACTGAGTAGCTGCTTCATGCTCTGCAGAGAGAGCGGACGATCCCTCGGCTCGATGTGCATCCAAACGGCACTTAACAGGATGAAATCATAGGTATCCCTAAGAGCCTTCACCTTGTCTAGGTTCGGCAAATAATCATCGATCCATCTAATTTTTGCTTTGCGATGCTTGGCCTCAGCAAGAGCTCGAAGACCATGACTTGGCTCGACCGCAGTAACTTCATATCCTCGCGCTGCGAGTGCGGATGCGTCCCTACCCGATCCCGCACCAATGTCCAAGCACCTTGCCCCTGGTGCAGGAAGAAATCGCAGAAAAGATCGATGGGTAGACGAAAAGCGAAGGCTCTCATAGGTCTGAAAGAACCTGTCACTAGCTTCATCGTAAGCGGACCAAGCTGCTCGACTCACGGCGGCGGCTTTCGCAAGGCGTTTGTCGGCGGCTTGACTAGAGGGACGGCAATGCATAAACGAGGCAACGCCGGTTTCGCGACCACCTCAATTCTTAGTGCGGAACGGTCCGCTTCCTTGGAGGGAGCCAGCTTCTTTGACAATGATGAGGGATGAGAGGCGCCAAGCAGGCTGACAATGGCTGAACCGAGAAGCGCGGCGGTCCAGCAGTTAATGACAATGTTCTTAGGCCCTGCCGTATTCGGCGTCTCAGCGGAAAACTGATCCTGCTTATCGATTTGTGTTTGTATCAGACGGCGAAGGCGTCGAATTATCCTAATAGCCAGAAGGCTAAAGAAAGCAGCAAAAATCAGAACCGCGATGCGAGCTCTTGGGTCTTCAACCGTAGTGGCCCCGTACCAAAGGCCGCCGGTGATCGCGATTACGATGCTTGGAACCTGCCACATCAGTTGATTCAACGACCGCAGATGCTGACCGGCTTCCAAGTACTGAAGCTCACGCTGTCGGAATCCCCATTTCCGATCTTCGAGCTCACTGGCGAGGCGGTTCTTTAATATCTCTATCGATTCTAGAGGCGTGGGATTCATGTCGAGGAAAGCCTCGCCGACCAGATCGGCCTGCAAATTTGTAGGCGCCGGTCGCTCATTGTCATCCGCGTACGGACGATTCCGGGCTCTCGGCAGTCGCGGGCGGCTAGTGATCTCGCGCTAATGGCGCTCAGCTTCTTCATTTGCTCACCCGCCCAGTAAGGCTCATTCTGATCTTCAGCCGAATTAGGGTCATAACCTGCGTAGCCCGGACCAGTCTTAGCCTTAAGCCGTATTAAACATAGGAGCGTTCCTCAGTCTTGTCGATATGTGCCGCTTGCCCAACAAGAACAGACCAGGCTTTTGCCGGACTTGCACGATGGCTCCGTCCGCGGAAGGCGCTGTCGGGATACTCAAGCTGCATAGAGGGAAACGGCGCACAAGTCGTTTTCGTTGCACCTAGGCTACGAAGATGCTGAAGGCTCGTTGAGACGAGCCGGTCCGCGATTTACGCAAGTGGTCGGGCGCTGCTCGCTTCACTCCCACTCGATCATCAACAAGCCACGCAGACCCGCGTGGCTTAAGGGATTTTCGGTGATCGACATGGGCCTCTACCGTCGCTTTTACCGTCAGAAACGCACATCATTTGCTGACGCGGGTTTACGGGGGATCGGCCTGTCATCAATCAGCGCCTAGGATAACGCAGACATCCGCGTCGCGAGCAAGTCGGCCTGCTCGGCAAACTTCTTCAAATCGGTCTTCTGCAACTGCGCCAGGTTGTGCAGCTTCCAGCGGATGCCCGGCAGTTGTTCAAGGTGCGCGATGCCCAGCAACGACCACTCCGGCGTGCCGGCAACCAGCGACAACAGAAAGCGCCGCTCGCTCTGGTCCAAGCCCTGATGGATTTCGCGCGCCATGCGTTCTCGCGCGGCGAGCAACGCATCGAGTGGTACCGGCTCGGTCGTCATGCCTTGGAAGTTGTGCGCGTAGTCGTGCCGGATGTCCCTCAGCGGAGGGAACAGCACTTCATGGATCGGCCGGTTGCTGCTGGACAGGTAGACCACGAAAGCGCGCCGGATGCCAGGCGTGATGCCCTCGTGCGCAAAGAGCTGCATCACGTCGAATAGGTCGCGCGGGTGCTGCCTATCCAGTGCCGCCACCAGCTTGCCGCCGTACACGTCCTCCAGCGACACCACCGGGATGTCCAGATCGGCCATCAACACATCGCGCGCGGTCGGTGTGAGCGAAGCGCGGCGCACCGGCTGCACGGTGCCGCGCATGACGAAGTTGACTTCGATCTTGACCTGGATCGAGCCGCGGCGTACCAGCAATTTGGTCTCCCCTGCTGCTGCCGCCGGCACATGCGTCTGGAATCCTCGCTTCTTCAAGCGCTCTGCGGCCTGCCGGACGGCCTCGTTGATGCGCGTCAGCGCCGCGTCACGCGGCAGCGTGTGATCGGGAAAGACCAGATCGAGATCGACCGACAAGCGCGGCATGTCGCGCACGAACAGATTGATCGCCGTGCCGCCCTTCAATGCGAAGGTGCCGTCCACGAACACCAGCGGCGCCACCTGCGTTAGCAACCGCGCGGTATCGAGATAGACCGGATTCATGGCTTGAGCACCAGCAGGCCATCAGCCGATCGGGACACCCAGGGCCGGTCGCTGCCCGTCGGCAGCTTGGCCGGATCGAGCTTGGCTGCCCAAGGTAGCGACGCCTCGCGGGCAAGTTGCAGGCACAGCCGCACGGTCTTGACGCTTGTGCAGCGTTGCAGGAGTTCGCGCAGCACGTCAGCGCGCAGGCTATAGGCGCTTTCGACGAGTTCGCGGGCTTCCTGCAACGGCTGACGCACGCCGACTTCGCTTAACAGTTCCAGCAATGCGCGCTCCGGCGCGGACACCTGCGGCGCCCCGCTGCGCTTCTCGAACGGGCCGACGTGTAGCAAGACGTCCGGCTGCTCGTCGAACAGACGCTTGCGGTGGTACTCGGCCGGGAAACGTTCGGTGAACCATTCCGGCAGACGCGCTGCCGTCCAGCCATACAGGTGCAGCGCGGGCTGCTGCGACACGTACTGGCGCACGCCGTACCAGTCCAGGGCCGACTTGCCGCCAACGTGCAACCCCGCGAACCTGCGCTGCAACAGCAGCAGGCTGGGATGCAGAGCCAGGGTGTCGTTCGGACGGCCATAGACGCCGCGCGCCAGGCGCGTGAGCCATCCTGCCCGGACGTAGTGGACGGCCAAGTCGGCGGAGATGCCCAGCGCCGCCAAATCCTCGGAGGTCAGTGGCGTCCCCGGTGCCAGCCGGGTGTAGAGCGCATTTAGCTTGCTTTTAGTAGTCGTAGCCATACTACGATTTTTACAACTTTTCCAAGCGAGAGTCAATTTGATATGGCGCTACCAATCGTAGTCTGGATACGACAATGAAAACTTATTCAAACTTTCACCCCTTCTGTATAGCCGCGCGGGAAGACGGCCGGTTGTCGTCTCCCCTGCCCCGCCTAAATCCCCGGTCGCCGGCGATGAACGCCTCCAGCATGTGCGGGATCAGCGTCACGGCATCGACAGTCTCGCCATACGCCTGCGCGTGCAGCGCGGCGTAGCGTTCAAGGTCGGCCTTCAGGCTGGCCGGGCACGCGAAGGTCAGCTTGATGCTTTCGGTCTTGGGCAGAGGCCCCAGCCGCAGCTTCTTGGTCGTGCTCATCGTGAAATCCCCCGATTGAAGAACAGCGGCTGGTACGGTCGCAGCACCAGATCCCGGTTGACGATGATGCGCACCGGCAGGCCCGGTCGTTCCGTCAGCGTGGGTTGGATGTTGAGGTTGCGCCGGGTCATCTCCTGGCCGACCTGATTGATGCTGTCCTGCGCGCTGTCACGCCCGGCGATGATGACGCGATCACCGTTCTGGCGGTTCTCCGGCGCGGCCAGCTCGGCACCGACGCCCAGCAGCGTGGTCAGCACCGCGCCAGCAAAGATGCGATCCCAATGCCAATCGACGCCATCCTCCAGGCCGGCATAGCCGGCCGGGTCGGTGCCGGCCAGGTTGTCGAGCGTCAGCGAGGACGTATCGGGCAGGATGATCCGGTTCCAGACGACTTGAACGCGGCTCTGCCCGTAGCTGACCTGGCTGTTGTAACGGCCGAGGATGCGCGAACCCTGCGGGATCAGCAGAAACTTGCCCGTAGCCGTGTCATAGATCGGCTCCGTGACCGTGGCAATCACGTCGCCCGGTAGATCGGACTTGATACCCGTCACCAGCGCCCCGGCGATCACCGTGCCGGCCATGACTTGATACGGCGATGCCGGTATTTGCAGGTTGCCGGAATTACGGGTTTCCGTGGTGCCGGCTTGCTGGAACGCCTCCTTCTGGTCTTGCCGGTTCTGCACGGCGGTTGGGTCGGCAGGCTGGGCCGCCGTCGAGGCCGGCCCGGCCGCCATCGGGTCGAAGGCCGCATTGGCGGCGAAGCCCGGCGCGGCGGCCACCAGCGACTGCGCCACCGGCGCGGCCTGCTGGGTGCCGGTGCGGAAGAATACCGACGACGCAGCCGCTTCCTCGGCTTCCTTCAACCGCGCCAGGCGTTCCGCCTCGGCCGGGTCATGACCGGGTGTGGCGTAGGCGGCCACGGCCGGCTGCTGCGAATTCACGATGGCCGGCCCAAGGTCGCCCGGCAGCGGCGGCCCCAGCTCGGGCACGTCGGGGGGCAAAGTCGGCGGCAGCTTGGAATAGTCGGCCGGAAGCTGGTCGAGTCCTTCGGAGCGTGAAACGCGATCTACGTTGTATAGCTCGGCCTGCTCGTTGGCTCCGCGTCGCTGCGGTTGCAGCGACCACATCAGCGCGCCGAGCACGGCGACCGACAGGCCGCCGGCGAGGATGGCCAGCGTGCGCCGGTTCAGCCGTGTGACCGGATGCGGCTGGGCGCGCAGCGCCACCGCTTCGGGTTCGACCTTGCCCGCCGGCGGCACGGCAACGTCGGGAGTGTCGTCTTGGCTCATGGTCAGTTCCTCCGCGTGCCATCCGTGCGCTCGATGCGCACTACGTCGCCACCGTCCCCGCCCAAGCGCAGTTCAGCCGCACCGAACAGCCGATCGACGATGTAGTACGGCGAGCGGAAGCGGTAGTTCACCAGTTGCCCGTCGCCCTGCGCGCCGATGACGAACAGCGGCGGCAGCTCGCCTTGGGCGATGCCCGGCGGGAACTGGATATAGACCTTTTCGCCGTCGTCGAAAGCGCGCAGCGGCTTCCACGGCGGATTGCTGCCACTGATCGCGTAGCGGAAGCGGATCTTCTCCAGCGACAGGCCGGTATCCACCGGCGCGGTCGCCTGCGCGGCCTGCGCCTGGCGCTGCAAGGCCAGCATCCGGTCTCTCGGGTAATCCCAGGACACCGAGGCCATCCAGGCGCGTTCGGTCGAAGTGAGTTCCAGCAGGTACGTCCGGCGGCTGGTGGTGATGACCAGGTTCGTCTTCAGCCCGGAACGGATCGGCTTGACCAGCACATTGATGCGCAGCTCATCACCGCTGCCGCTGGACGTGTCGCCGACGATCCAGCGCACGGTATCGCCGGCGGCGACCGTCACCAGTTCTTCGCCGGGCTGGAGCGAAACCACGGTGACGCGCCCCGGCGCGGCATAGACCTGATACAGCGCGCCGTCGGTGTATGGCCAGACTTGAATCGCGTTGACGTAGCCCTCGCGCGTGGGCGCGATGCGCGCCTCTGCATTGGCCTTCGACACGCGCACGGTCTCGTCGGCCGGTTCCGGCGCGGGCTTGGCCTCGTCCACCTCCGGCAGCGGCTTCAACTGCGCCGGCAGCGCCAGCGGCTCGGGAATGGCAACAACCTCCACCGGCTGGGGCGGTTCGGGCAGCGGCTGGGCCTGCACGGGTTCATCGAGCGAAATGGTCGGCGGCGGCTTGCCCTGCGTGGCGCAGCCCGACAGGGCAAGAAACAACAACGGCAAAGCGTAAAAGCGGAAAGGCAGGTTCATGGCTTGGCTCCTTCGGAAGAATCCAGCTCGCGGCTCCACGACAGGCCGTTGACATAGATGCCAAGCGGGTTGTGGCGCAGACGTTCCTCGGTGCGCGGGGTTTGCAGCACGATGGACACCACGGCCGTCCACCGCTCCAAGCCGGCGGCGGCGCCATTGACGTAGCGGCGTTCCGTCCAGCGCACGTTGAACGACGTGTCGCTGGCGCGAACCACGCTGGTGATCTGCACCGCTACCGACTCGCGGCCGATGCGGGCGAACGGGTCATTGCTGCGGGCGTAGTCGTTGAGCACCGCCGCCCCCTTGTCGGTGGTGTAGTCGTAGGCATCGAGCCAGTTCTGGCGCACGACGATGGGGTCGATGGACAGCGACCGAACCAGCGTGATGAAGCGCGCGATGTGGTGCGCCATCTGCGCGTCGTTGGGCCGGTACGGCGTGGCGGCTTCGCCCACGGCGCGTACCTGGCCGGCGTTGTCCACTTCCACCACATAGGGCGTGACGATGGACTGCGCCGAGCGCCAGACCAGGCCGCCAGCCATCAGCAGCGCCAGCACCAGGCAGCCGAAGGCCATCAGCCGCCAGTTCTTCGCCTGCACGCGGGCCGAGCCGATACGCTCGTCCCACACCTGCGCAGCGGCTTGATACGGAGTGGCAGGCTGCGGCGTGTCGGCATAGCGCACCTGCGGTCGCTTGAATCGCATGGTCGTCTCTCCTTATGAATCATCGGAATCGCGCAGGCTCGGCCCCTGGCCGGAGCCGCCGCCATCGCCACCGCGCAGCGTGTGAGCGGTGGTGGTCGCGGCATGGGTCATCTGCTGGCGGCGGTGCAGACGCTTGGCCCAGGCCGGTTGCTTCTGTCCGGCGGCGGCCGGGGCATCGCCTCCGGCTGCATCCCCTTGGGCGGCAGCGCCACTGGCCGCTGCCGCACCGCCGCCAGAAGCCGGTGCCGCGCCGTCGGCGCGGAAAGCGGCGGCTGTCCGGTCTTTGAGCGAGCGCGCCCCGGCGGCGGCCTTTTGGCCGGTGGCCTGCGCACCGGTCTTGGCGACGTTACCCAGGCCCGCCATCGCGCCTTTGGCCCCGCCACCGGCTGCGGCGGAACCGGCCTGGAACGCCGACCGGGCGCTGCCGGCCGTCGAGGCAGCGGCACGCGCACCGCTGCCGGCCAGCCTGGCAGCGGCCGGCGCCATGCGCGCCCCGGCCATGACCGCACCGCCCACGCCAGTCGCGGCGGCACCAATGGCCACGCCCGTGCCAACAGCGCCGACAGCGGCCCCGGCCATCGCGCCCGCGCCAAGCTGCGGCGCACCCGACACGAGGCCGGTGGCGATGCCCGGCCCGAAGATGCCCAGCGCCAGCAGCGCAAGCGAGGCCAGCATCACGACCAGGGCATGGTCGATGGACGGCTCATCCGGCACGGTCTGGAACTCGGCGAACAGGCCCGAACCGATGCCGACGATCACAGCCAAAACCAAGACCTTGATGCCAGCCGACACCACATTGCCTAGAACCTTCTCGGCCAGGAATGCGGTCTTGTTCCAAAGCGCGAACGGCACCAGCACGAACCCGGCGAGCGTGGTCAGCTTGAACTCGATGAGGGTGATGAAAAGCTGGATCGCCAGCACGAAGAAGCAGAGCACCACCACCAGCCAGGCGATGAACATCACCACGATGGGGTCGAGATTGACGAACACCTCGGGGAACCCGGCCATGTCGCCGATCTGCTCCAGAATCGGCGCACCCGCGTCAATGCCGGTTTTCGCCAGCCGCCCCGGCTGAAGAAAGTTCTCCATCGTGATGGCCGAGCCGGTGGCCGTCAGGCCCAGGCCGGCGAACGAGCGAAACACGATGCCGGACAGCCAGTTGAAGTTATTGATGATGTAGGCGAAGGCGCCGACGTAGAGCACCTTGCGCAGCAGCTTGGCGATCACGTCTTCGCCCTGGCCGGTCGCGTGGCTCATGGCCCAATACAGGCCGGCGATGGTCATGTCGATGACGATGAGCGTGGCGGTCAAGAACGCCACTTCGCCTTGCAACAGCCCAAAGCCCGAGTCGATGTAGCGCGAGAACGTGTCCAGAAAGCGGTCGATGATGGTCACGTCGTTCATGGCGTGTCCTCCACGGCTGGCTCATCGAAGCTGGGGGGAATCGGCGGCAGCTCGGCCAGCGTCCGGTATTCGTCCGGCCCGGTCTGGCCGGCGAAGAAGCGCCGCCGGAACGCCTCGGCTGCTGCGCGGCAGGCGTCCTCGCCCACGGCTTGCCGGTCGACCGCGCATTGCTCGCGCAGCGCCTTGAGCCGCACGGGATCTGTGGTCAAGATGTCGGCAAAGTCTTCGGCCTGCTGCTGGCCGCACGCGGTCAGCAGCAGGGCCAGCAGCGAAGCCGACAGGGCGAGGACACACCGCATGGCTGTCTCCCGTCAGTTGCCGTAGAAGTCCACGCGCTGCGGCGTGTAAGGCGTGCCGGTGCCGAGGAAGCGCCGCCGCACTTCGCGGGCGCGCTCGGTGGCCGCCGCCTGCCGCGCCAGTTCTAGCGAGGCCGCACGGTCTTGCGTGATCTGGAGCTGCTGCGCCTGGATGGACTGCTTGGCCTGCAGGGCCAGAAGCTGGTTCGTCGCCTGCATCGCTTGCAGCGCGCCGGTGGCGGACTGACTCTGGCTGACCAGATCGGCCAGCGCGCTTTCGTCTTGGGTCAGGTTCTGCGACACCTGGGCTTGCATCCGCATGGCGGTGTGCAGGCCGTTCAAGCTGTTCTGCCAGCGTTCGCGGGCGTCCTGGGCCATGCGGTCGCCGCTGACGGTGGCGGCGTACTGCTCGGGATACAGACGCGCGAACTCCCGATCCATGCTCGTCACATCAAAGGCCAGCCCCTGCGCCTCGGCGATCAGACGCTCGGTGGTGGCGAGCGTCGAACGCAGGCGGTTGACGATGTTGAAGTCCAGGCTCGCCAGATTGCGAGCTTGGTTCATCAGCATCTGCGCCTCGTTTTGCAGTTGATTGATCTGGTTGTTGATCTGCTCCAGCGTGCGAACGGCGGTGAGCGTGTTCTGCACGAGGTTGGTGGGATCGACCACGACCCATTGCGCCTGGACGGTAGAGACGGTGCAGAGCATGGCCGCGACAGTGGCGGCGAGAAGACGCTTTTTCATGGCTGGTTCTCCGATAGTTGGGACAAGAAGGAAGCAGCCGCCGGTGCGGACGGCAGCAGGTCGGCGGCCCAGTCGAGGCCGCGATGGCGCAGCCACGCGCCCGCGAAGCCGGGAGCGCCGGCTTGTGCAAGCACGCGGTCAATGTCGCGTTGGTCTTGGGGGGTGGATGCGCCCGCGAAGGCGAGCGCCACTGGCCCCAGGTCGAGGTCGAACAGGCGATTGCCGAGACGGGATTGGTAGTAGTAGTCGCGCTTGGGCTGCGCGGTGGCGACGATCTCGATTTGCCGGCTGTTGAGGCCGAAGCCCTCGTAGATCGTGCGAATCTGCGGCTCGGTGGCCTGCGGGTTAGGTAAGAAAATCCGACTCGCGCAGCTCTCGATGATCGCGGGCGCAATGGTCGAGTCCTTGATGTCGGCCAGCGACTGTGTGGCAAAGATGACGCTGACGTTCTTTTTCCTGAGCGTCTTGAGCCATTGCCGGATGCGGGCCGCAAAGGACGGTTCGTCAAGGAACAGCCACGCCTCATCGAGAATCAGCAGCGTGGGCGCGCCGTCGAACCGCTCATCGAAGCGCGCGAACAGATAGCGCAGCACCGCCTGCACGGCGGCGGGGCTGTGCATCAGTTCTTCCATCTCGAAGCCCTGCACGTCGCCGCTGCCCAGCCGGTCGCGGTCGGCGTCCAGAAGCTTGCCGTGGGCGCCGCCGAGCACATAGGGCGACAGCGCCTGACGCAGCGCGTTCGATTGCAGCAGCACGGAAAGCCCGGTCATCGTGCGCTGTTCCTGCGGCGCACCCGCGAGGCTTCCCAGCGCCGACCAGATGGCCGCCTTCTCGTCCGGGCCGACGGTCACGCCTTCATGCAGCAGCCGGCCCTCGATCCATTCAGCCGCCCAGGTGCGGTTGCCCTCACGGTCGATGCGCGCGAGCGGCTGAAACGCGATGCCGCCATCGGCGCCCAGGTCATAGTGCTCGCCACCCAGGCCCAGGATGGTGGCGCGCATGGAGCGGCCCATGTCGAAGGCGAAGATCCGCGAGCCGAAGTAGCGGCGGAACTGCAAGGCCAGCATTGCCAGCAGGACAGATTTGCCCATGCCGGTCGGACCGGCGACCAGCGTGTGCCCCACGTCGCCGATGTGCGTCACCAGCCGGAACGGCGTGGCGCCATCGGTGCGGGTGACGATCAGTGGTGGGCCGTCCAGATGGTCGTTTTTCTCCGGCCCCGCCCATACCGCCGACAGCGGCATCATGTGCGCCAGGTTCAGCGTCGAGACGATGGGCTGGCGCACGTTCGCGTAAGCGTTGCCGGGGATCGAGGACAGCCACGCATCGACGGCGTTCAGCGTTTCGGGGATGGTGACGAACCCGCGCCCCTGGATGACGCGCTCCACCATGCGCAGCTTCTCGTCAGCCGCGCCGGCATCCGTGTCCATCACGGTGACGGTCGCCGTCAGGTAGCCGAAGGCGACCTGATCGCTGCCCAGTTCCTGCAACGCAGCGTCGGCGTCGGCCGCCTTGTTGCTGGCGTCGGTATCGACCAGAGGCGACTCCTGCTGGAAGATGGTTTCGCGCAACAGCGCGACGACGTTCTTGCGCTTGGCGAACCACTGACGGCGCAGGCGGCCGAGTTCCTTTTCCGCCTCGGCCTTGTCCATGCAGACAAAGCGCGTGCTCCAGCGGTAGCCAAAGCCCAGGCGGTTGAGGTCGTCCAGAATCCCCGGCCAGGTCGAAGTCGGAAAGCCGCGCACCGACACCACGCGCAGGTGCTGGTCGCCCAGCATGGGTGCCAGGCCACCGACCAGCGCGGAGTCGGCCAGCAGCGCGTCGATGTGAAACGGCACTTCGGGCACGCCCACGCGGTAGCGTCGTGTCGAGACGGTCGCGTGCAGATAGGTCAGCGTTTCAGCGTCATCGAGCCAGGCGATTTCCGGCATCACGCCATCGAGCAGGTCGAAGACGCGATCGGTTTCCGCGATGAAGGTATCGAGCCGGCCACGCCAGTCCACACCGTCGCCGGGCGAGTTCTCGTAGAGCAGCTTGGCAGCGCGGGCGCGCGATTCCTCGGGCGGCAGGTACGCGAGCGTCAGGTGATAGCCACTCTCGAAGTGATGCCCCGACTCCTCGAAGGCGGCACGGCGTTCCTCATCGACCAGCCAGGACAGTGGCTCGGGGAAGTCGGAGTGCGGATAGTCCGCCGCCGGCCGGCGCTCGGCCTCGATGAATAAGGCCCAGCCCGAACCCAAGCGGCGCAGCGCGTTGTTGAGCCGCGCCGACGTTGCGATCAGCTCGCCTTGCGTAGCGCTGTCCAGATCAGGTCCGCGAAAGCGCGCCGTGCGCTGAAAACTGCCGTCCTTGTTCAAGACGACGCCGGGCGCGACCAGCCCGGCCCACGGCAGCCAGTCCGCGAGCAAGGCCGGACGCTGGCGGTATTCGGCAAGGTTCAGCATCGCGGCGTCTCCCTACACGTCCAGCAGTGGCTTGTGCTTGATGTGGCGGGCGAAGACCTGCATGAACTGCGGATCGACGCGCGCGCCCCACACCGCCAGCGAATGGCCGACGAGCCAGAGCACCAGCCCCGGAATCCACAGTTGCAGGCCCAGCCCGACGGCGGCGGCCAACGTGCCGTTGGCGATCGCCACCGTGCGCGGCGCGCCGCCCATGAGGATCGGCTCGGTCAGCGAGCGATGCAGCGGCACCTCGAAGCCCGGAAGATCGCTGGCCGTGCTCATACGACGGCCCCACCGGAGAAGCTGAAGAACGACAGGAAGAACGAGGACGCGGCGAACGCGATGCTCAAGCCGAACACGATCTGGATGAGCTTGCGGAAGCCGCCCGACGTGTCGCCGAAGGCCAGCGCCAGGCCCGTGGCGATGATGATGATGACCGCGACGATGCGCGCGACCGGCCCCTGGATGGAGTCGAGGATCGATTGCAGCGGGCCTTCCCACGGCATCGAGGAACCGGCGGCCTTCGCCGTGCCGGCCGTCATCAGCATGACGGCGGCCAGCAGCAGGCCGTTGTGTGCCGGCGCGGCCAGGCGCCGCAGGCGCGCAAGGATTGAGGCCGGATTTACGGAAAAACGGAAAGCAACAGCGTTCATCTGCGTCATGGCAGTTCTCCAGGGTGGTCAGGGGACGGGAAAGAAGGCGCCAGCGCGGGAAACGGCGTTTCCATCGCGTCCGCCAGGCGATAGCCGGCAGCGTCGAAGCCATTGAGGCGAGCAATGCTTTCGACGTGGCGCTTGCGGCCACGACCGGCGATGTGGATGACGACGTTGACCGCTTCGGCGATCAGCGCCCGCGGCGGATTCACCGCAACTTCGAGAATCAACTGTTCGAGGCGCAGCAGCGCGCCCAGCGCGGAACCGGCGTGGATCGTGGCGATGCCGCCGGGGTGTCCCGTGCCCCACACTTTGATGAGGTCGAGGGCTTCGCCGCCGCGCACTTCGCCGACGATCACCCGGTCTGGGCGCAGGCGCATCGTGGCGCGCACCAGCTCCTGCATCGACACCACGCCCGCACGGGTGCGCAGCGGTACATGGTCACGGGCCGCGCATTGCAGTTCGATGGTGTCTTCGAGTACCAGCACGCGATCGCCGGTGGCGGCGATCTCGGCCAGCAGCGCATTCGCCAAGGTGGTCTTGCCGGTGCTGGTGCCGCCTGCGATCAGGACGTTCTGCCGCTCGCGCACAGCGCGGCGCAGGAAGTCCGCTTGGCCGGCGGTCAGGATGCCGTCGGCCACGTAGCGATCCAGGCCGATGATGTTCACGGCACGCTTGCGCAGCGCGAAGGCCGGCCCCGGTGCGGCAGGTGGCAGGATGCCCTCGAAGCGTTCGCCCGTCTCGGGCAGCTCGGCGGTCAGCAGCGGCTGGCCACGATGCACTTCCGCGCCGACGTGGGCAGCGACCAGGCGGATGATGCGTTCGCCATCGGCCTCGGACAGCTCCACGCCCAACGGCGCACGGCCCGACGACAGCCGATCGATCCATAGTGTGCGGTCGGGGTTGAGCATGACTTCCACCACGTCCGGGTCTTCGAGTGCTGCGGCGATCAGCGGCCCCATTGCCGTGCGCAACATCTGGATGCGGCGATCCAGCGAGGTCGCGGCCGACGAACGAGGCTCGGGCGGGATCTGCGGAACGGCGCTCATGAGGCACGCTCCTGGGCTTCGGCCAGCGCCGCCGCGTCATCCATCCGCATCGGGTCGGGATGCAGTTCTTCCACCACGTCCCGCACCAGGCTGCGGCCGCGCAGCAGGTGGCGGCCGAGTTGTTCGACGAATTGCTCGAAGCGGGCCTTGCCCTGGGCGCGGGCGGCGTCCTGATGTGCCTCGGGCACGGGTGTACTGACGGTCAGGAAGTAGCGGACGAACAGCGCCAGCGTTTCGATCTGGATGTTCTGGTCACGCTCCATGCGCTCGGTCTGGCGCGACAGCCGATCCAGCCGCTTGGCGATGGCTGCCTCGCGCTGGTCGCCCGCGTCCGGCGACAACCAGGACGCCAGCGCCGCCGCGACGATGCTGGATTTCGAGACACCTTTCTTGGCGGCCAATTCGTCCAGGCGCTTGGCGTGCTCGGGCTGGATGAACAGGTTGAGTCGGTATTGGCTCATAGGTCGATTCCGTCGTTGGGGTTCAGCGATGCCAGCCGGGCCGTGCGCTGCATCGCGGGGTCGAGCTGGCCGGGAAGCGGCAGCGGCAGATCGTCGTCATCGAGCAGCGCCAGGTCATTGCCTGCGGACAGCGGTTCGGGGCTGTATTCGGTGACTTCGGTCAGCTCCGGCTGGCGGCGCGGGCCGCCGTCATCGGGGCCGCCCAGGGCATCAGCGGATACCGTCGCGGGTGCGGCGGGTACGGCCGGGATCGCCAAGCCGCTCCAGTCGTCGGCGCGGGCTGGTGGTGCGTCGGCATAGCGTGCTGCCGCCAGCATGGGCGGCGGCAGCACGCGCCGCTTGAAATTGGCGTCCGCGTAGTAGCGCAGCTTCTTCGCCTTGATCGGCGCGACGCTGGACACCATCACCACGGATTCATCGGGCGGAAGCTGCATCACTTCGCCCGGCGTCAGCAGCGGCCGCGCCGTTTCCTGCCGCGACACCATCAGGTGCCCGAGCCACGGCGCGAGCCGGTGGCCGGCGTAGTTACGCTGCGCGCGCAGTTCGGTGGCCGTGCCGAGCGTTTCGGAAATGCGCTTGGCCGTGCGTTCGTCGTTCGTCGCAAACGTCACGCGCACATGGCAGTTGTCCAAAATCGAATGGTTCTGGCCGTAGGCTTTGTCGATCTGGTTGAGCGACTGCGCGATGAGGAAACTGCGGATGCCGTAGCCGGCCATGAAGGCAAGCGCCGTCTCGAAGAAGTCGAGCCGGCCCAGCGCCGGAAACTCATCGAGCATCAGCAACAGCTTGTGGCGGCGTTCGATGCCGTCGCTGCCATCAAGCGATTCGGTGAGCCGCCGGCCGATCTGGTTGAGAATCAGCCGGATCAGCGGCTTGGTGCGGCTGATGTCCGAAGGCGGCACCACCAGGTACAGCGATACGGGATGCTCGGCAGAAATCAGGTCGGCGATGCGCCAGTCGCATCGTGACGTGACTTGGGCCACGGTCGGATCACGGTACAAGCCGAGGAACGACATGGCCGTGCTCAAGACGCCCGACCGCTCGTTGTCCGACTTGTTGAGAACTTCGCGGGCGGCGGATGCGACAACCGGATGCGGTGCATCGCCCAGGTGCCTCGTCGTCATCATCCGATGCAAGGTCAGCTCGAACGGGCAAGCCGGGTCGCTGAGGAAGTTGGCGACGCCGCGCAGCGTCTTGTCCTCGCCCGCGTAGAGCACATGCAGGATCGCGCCGACCAGTAGCGCGTGACTGGTCTTCTCCCAGTGATTGCGCTTCTCCAGCGCGCCTTCGGGATCGACCAGGATGTCGGCGATGTTCTGCACGTCGCGCACTTCATGCGCGCCGCGTCGCACCTCCAGCAGCGGGTTGTAGGCCGCCGAACTGGCATCGGTCGGGTTGAACAGCAGGCAATGCGAGAAACGTGAACGCCAGCCGGCGGTGATCTGCCAGTTCTCGCCCTTGATGTCGTGAATGACGGCGGATGCGGGCCAGGACAGCAACGTCGGCACCACCAGGCCCACGCCCTTGCCCGAGCGCGTCGGCGCGAAGGTCAGGACGTGTTCCGGGCCTTCATGGCGCAGATAGTCGTTGCGGTACTTGCCGAGGAAAATGCCGGCAGGCTGGTCGAGGCCGGCCTTGCGGATGTCGGCGGCATCGGCCCAGCGCGCCGAGCCGTAGGTCGTGACCAGCTTGGCCTGTCGCGAGCGCCACACCGACATGGCGATGGCGACCACCACGGCCAGCAGGCCGCTGCCGCCCGCAATCGCGCCGCCGGTGTCGAAGACCTGCGGCGCATAGGCGTCGAAGAAGAACCACCACTCGAACAGCCGCCAAGGGTAATAGACCGGCGTGCCGAAGAAGTCGAACCAGGGCGAGCCAAGGCGTAGCTGATAGCCCAGGGCGGCGGCTGTCCATTGCGTGGCACCCCACACACCGGCGATCACGATGCCGAAGACGGCGACGATCTGCCCGAACAGCACGCCCTGACCTTGCATAGACTGGCCTCCGATTTCTCCTGCGCTGATTCCTCGCTCACACGCGGCACAAGGACGTGCCGCATAGCGCGAGGATCAGTGCCGGGTCGGTGCCGGTCAAAGACCGTTATCGGAAGAAAGGTCGAGTAATTGGAAAGAATTGGACCTGCATCGCGCCAAAGAGAAACGCCGCAAGCGAGGGCACATTGCGGCGTGTCGGGCAGAAGAATGGAAGTTTCGCGGCGGATCGAACGCGATCAGAACTTGGGCGGCTCCTTCGGCGGTGTGTAGGGCGTATCGCCGTCACCATAAAACCGCTTGCGCGTGGCTTCGGCCACCCGGTTGCACAGCATGTCGCCCAGCGTGGCACGATCAGTCTTGCATTGCTGGCGCAGCTCTTTCAGGCGCGCGGGATCGGACGCCAGTTCTTCAACGGTCGGCACGTTCTTGTTCTCTGGCGTTTCGGTCGGGCCGCAGCCAGTCAGTATCGCAGCCAACAAGAATGGGATGGGCTTCTTCATGGTTCGGAGTCCTCCAGGGAGTCGGGATCGTCGTCCGGTGTTGGCCCTGTGTCTTCCGGTGACTCGATGGCCTGTACGCGCCCGATGAAGCGGGCCAGCGTTTCCGAAGGTTCGCTATCCAGGCGCAGCAGGTAGGTCGTGAGCATCGGCGAACGGCCGACCAACGGCCGCGCGACGACGCCCTGTTCTCGGCTGGCCGCAATGTGCGCGGCGCCGGTCAGGCCCAGGGCGAAGCCGGCCGAAACCAGCGCCATCATCAGGTCGCAGGACGCCACCCGCTCGGCCACCAGCGGTTCCATGTCCACGCGGCGCAGCACGCGCTCGACCTGCCGCGCATGGCCTTCGCACGCCTGCTGATCGCACAGCACCAGCGGGTAGCGCAGCAGTTCTTCGAGCGGGATGCGCTTGTGGGCCAGCAAGGGATGGCGCGCGGGCACGGCCACCGTCAGCGGATCGTTCCAGACGGGCAAGGCGACGATGCCATCGCCGGCGTCATCGGCGCGGGCAAAGCCCACGTCGTATAGATCGTCGTGCAACCCCTTGATCTGCTGCGCCAGCGGCACTTCGGTCAGGCGGATTTCGACTTCCGGTTCCTCTTGTCGGCATAGCGCCAGTAGCGCTGGCAGGCGCGACGGCGTGATGCCATCGGACAGTGCAATGCGCAACTGGCCGTGGAAGCCGTTGGCGGCTGCCTTCACGCTGTCGCGCGCCTGCTGCAAAGCGGCGAAGACGCGCGGCACATGATCCAGGAACAGCTTGCCCGCGCGTGTCAGCTGCGTCCTGCGTGTGGTGCGGGCGAACAGCACCACGCCCAGTTCTTCCTCCAGTTCCTTGATGGCCCGCGACAACGGCGACTGCTCGATGTGCAACCGCTCGGCGGCACGGGCAAAGTGCAGTTCTTCGGCCACCGCTAGAAAGCAACGAAGATGACGCAACTCCATGTCTCACATTCTCGCTCGCACTGTTTTTACCCCGTTGCTTCGGATGACTAAATTTCAGCAGTAAGTTATGGCGATTGATCTGATATCTTACTTGCCCGGTAAATTATTCCGAATGCCATTAGCACGCAGAGCAGAAATGCATATCGAAGTCCAAATGCATCGGATAGAAATCCGATCAATGGTGGCCCGATAAGCAGGCCAAGGAACCCAATTGTCAGAACAGAAGCTATGGCGGAGCTTGGTGCCATGGTTGAAGATTTCGCGGCAGCACTTGCTACCAACGGAATGACAGCTCCGATACCGAATCCAACAAGACAGAAACCGACAATCGACGACAGCAGGCTGGGATGCAGCACCGTCATCGCCATGCCAATCAACGTAAGTATCCCGCTCCATTGCAAAGTTCTTCTTATGCCGAATCGGTCCACGAACCGGTTCAGTGCAAGCCTGCCAATGGTCATTGCCCCCATGAACACAGTGAATCCAAGACCGACAAACTTTCGCTCGGGTGAAACGACATCTTGAAAGTAAACGACACTCCAGTCGTACATGATGCCTTCGCAGGCCATGGAGCAGAAGGTGATCAGGCCGTAGTTGATCAGAGATTTATCCGGTATTGCGAACGCCTTACCGGATTGTTCTAGGCTCGGCTTGTCGTGCAGGAACCGCCAGCACGCCAGTGCGGATATCAATGCAATGAACGATATCACTCCGAAATGCAGAGGCAAGGCAATATCTTGGCCAATCATTAACGTACCAATTCCTGCGCCGACGAATCCGGCCAGTCCCCATATTCCGTGGAAAAATGGTAGTTTCGTTTTCCCGCTGATGACCTCCGATAGACTCGCCTGTGTATTGTTCGATACGTTGACTGCGCTATAGGAAAACCCAAAGACGAACAACAGAATCGCCAGTTGGTAGGCATCCATGGCAAAGGGAATGAGGGCCAACAGAACGGCATTGGCAATAATGGCCGCCACTCCGATAACCCTGCTTCCTAGCTTTGCAATAGCCCACCCCGCTGCCGGCAATGAAAGCACCAGGCCGGCTGACATGGCGAACAGTGTGCTTCCGAGTACGCCATCGGACAGCGAAAGCTCGTCCTTTATCGTTGCGACTCGTGAACTCCAGCTTCCGAAGCACAATCCCAGCATGAAGAACATGCCGCATATTGCGATATTGTTTCCCTTCATTGTGGACGACCTTGAACCGATCTCGGCATCTAGTGAATGAGCACATTCCGTTCGGCAAGCAAGTAGATTGCCCCATTGGGATTCGAACGGATTCGTATATTTTCAGATCCGAACTAAGCCGAACTTTGCGCCGATAAAGCATCAATGCCGGTAAGTTCTGCCGAAAGCGCCCAAAGACGCTGTGCTTGTTCAGGGTCGATCGCGTACTCGCGCACGCCGACGAATGAATCGTCGTCACCGGAAGCAAGACTGGCAATGTCACAGTCTTCGCAGTAAAGGCCGCCCATGCCTTCCAGTTGGGGAGATGTTGCGGCCCAAACCTGGGTCGCGGCGCCTTGCTGCGTTGTCTTGAACGTTGGGTCTGCGGGATTGCCACTGGTGTCGAGCCAGCCGGCAGCAATCATTTCTTCCTGCGACAGATGGCGTTGCAGTGGCGTAAAAATCTTCCCAGGATGAAGGGAGAAAGCCCTCACGCCTTCATTCTGACCGAGACGATCCAAATGGACAGCAAACAATGCATTGGCCGTCTTCGACTGCCCATAGGCCAGCCACTTGTCGTAACTGTGCTTGAATTGCACGTCATCCCAGCGGATGCCGGATTGGTGGTGCCCGGCTGACGACACGGCCACCACCCTGGCGCCACCCTTGAGTGCCGGCCAGAGCAGATTTACCAGAACATAATGCCCAAGGTGATTGGTGGCAAACTGCGCTTCCCAACCTTGTCCCACACGGGTTTCAGGGCAAGCCATGATGCCCGCGTTGCCAATTAAGATGTCGATATGCCGGCCGGTTGCCAGGAAGCGTCTCGCGAAGTCATGCACGCTGGCAAGGCTGGAAAGATCCAGCCCCTCGACTTCGGCGCCGGAGATTTCGCTGGTCTTTGCACGAGCAACTTCTACATCACGCGCAGCGACAATGACCCGCGCACCGGCATTCGCCAATGCTCGTGTTGTCTCTAGGCCTAGGCCGGAATGACCTGCAGTGACAACGACAGTGGTGTTGGATAGGTCGCGCCCTACAAGCGTCTCTGCTGCGGTGGTTGTCGCTCCGAAACCGGAGTGGATAGGAGACTGTTTGCTGGTCATGGAGTGTCCTTGTGAACCTGACGTGGAATCGGGGTAAGCCCATACCCAGCATTGTCCAGGCTAGACTTAGGACTGTGAATGCAGCAAACTCCAATTCTCTGTCGAGATCGTCCGATGCGCTACATGGATCCACTATCTGAAGTTCTCTCCCTTTTGAACACTCAAAGCTCCGTCTTCGCAGGTTTGAAGGCGGGTGGAGACTGGGCCATCGACTTTCCGCCGCCCGATGGCATCAAGTTCAATGCGATCGTTGAAGGGACGTGTTGGCTGACGGTGGAGGGCGTGGAACAACCTATCCAACTGACGGCTGGAGATTGTTTTCTGCTGTCGCGCAAACGTGCGTTCTCACTTCGCAGCGATCTGGCGTTGCCCGCTATCCATTCGGATGAGATTTACTGCCATGCGATCAACGGTGTCGCCCGTTGTGGAACCGCCGATGCGTTTTTCCTGATCGGGGGACGCTTTGCCTTCGGTGAGGAAGCTGGCCTTCTATTCGAGGGACTACCTCCTGTCGCAGTCATCAAAAGAGGTTCAGATCAAGCCTCCGTGCTGAATTGGGCCTTACAGCACCTTGCCCATGAACTTGCTAATCCATCTCCAGGCAATGCGATTGTGGTTCAACATCTAGGCCATATCATGTTGGTGCAGGTTCTTCGGATTTATCTGACCCAGGAAGGAAACAGTACGCCAAGCTGGTTGCTGGCTATATCCGACCCACGCATCGGGGCAGTTATCCAGGCCATCCATACCGATCCAGCCCGCTCTTGGACGGTCGAAGAGCTCGCCAAAGTAGCGGGTGTTTCTCGCTCGACTCTTGCCTTGCGGTTCAAGCAGAAGGCCGGCATTGCTCCTTTGGAGTACGTCTCACGCTGGCGTATGCAGCTAGCCACACGATCCCTGAAAGCCAACCACACCACCATTTCCTCGATAGCGCAGAAGTTGGGGTATGACTCCGACAGTGCGTTTAGCCATGCTTTCAAGCGCATCATGAAATGCTCACCCCGTGAATATAGGGAGAAATTGGCGCCCGTTCCGCAACAATAAGGGGAGATTCACACTTAAAGTTGCGGGCCACGCTGTCGTCCAATCTCCCATGACACCCCGCCACCCCACACCGTCGCAGCGATCTGCTGCCCCAGCCGCTGTTCAATCACTGGCCGCCACGGCACCAAGCTGAATCCCATGCCGTCATCGAGCATCGCGTAGCGCCCGCTGGCGAGCATGACCGAGCGCCGGTAGATGCCGGCGGCGCGCTGCCCGTCGGCTACCGGGCGATGTTCCAGGCCGGTTTCGGCGGCGATGTCCTTGGCGGCCTGCGCCAGTTCCCGGTTGCGCAGCGTGTCCAGCAGGTTGCGCGCCAGGATGACCCGCTGCCCGCGCCGCTGCGCCAGCCCCTGTTCTTCGAGGAAGTCGGCGCGCTGCTGCATGGCCTGCTTGGCGTCGCCTCCAAAGCCCAGGTCCCCCAGCCCTCGACCACCGCCGATCAACTGCTGATCCAGCCAGGTCGCGCCGATGACGCGGGCCTGCCGCTCGATGGGCAGGTGCGATTTCAGTTCCACGGCGACACCGCCCAGGCGCTGCGCGTCGTACTGGCGGCCCTGCTCGGGCAGATCGTCCGGCACCTTCCACAGCCCTTCGGCCACGCGCTCGACGATGCCGGCCCGGCGCAGGGCTTCCAGCCGGCGGACGTGGGCCGGGACGACTTCTTGCGGGTCGCGGCCGGGCTTGGCTCGGCCTTGCTCGATCGCCAGGTGGTGATCGGTGCGGTACAGGCCATCGCTCGCCAGCGTGGCGATGTTCTTGTCGGCCGCCCGCACCTCGGCGGAACCGCGCACCTCCACCACCGCGCCGGTGGGATAGCTCGCCAGTTCGTCGCGGGCGTTCAAGGCAACGTAGTGAGCCTTGCCGTCAATGCCGTCGATGACCAGATAGCCCCGGTCGTGCAGCTCGTCGGCCAGCCCCTTCGCAGCCACGCGACCGATAATGGTTCGCCCGTCGTCGCCCGGCTCGAACACCGCCAACTCGCGCGGCTGGCCACTCATGGCCCGCTGCATCGTGCGAATGATGTCGCCACGCTCGCCCAGGGCGCGCAAGGTCTTCTCGGTATCGGCGTGAACCGCCCAGGTGCCGGGCTGCGTCTCGTCGGCCAGGCCCAGGCGCTGCAAGCGTTGCAGGCGGCCGATCAGCAGCAGGCGCTGGCGTTGCAGCCGGGGTTCGTTGAAGCGTTCGATCTGTACTCTGCCGTCTTCGCCGGCCTCGCGTTGCAGGGTGCGATCCAGGCTCGTCCACCGCTCTTGCTCCACCTCGCGCTGCAAGGTCTGCTGGATCTCCAGTTCGGTGCGCGGCCCCAGCCATTCCGTCGCCAGCTCGGCGGCGCGATGGCGGAAGCCGTGGGCGATGTAGTCGCCGGCGATGATGAGGTCTTTGCCGGTGTCGTCGCGCCCGCGCACGATCAGGTGGGTGTGCGGGTTGTCGGTGTTCCAGTGATCCACCGCCACCCAATCCAGCCGCGTCCCCAGGTCGGCTTCCATCCGGTTCACCAGATGCCGGGTGTAGGTGCGCAGGTCGTCCAGCTCGGCGCCGTCCTCCGGGGAGACGATGAAGCGGAAATGGTGCCGGTCGTCGGCGGCCTGCTCCTTGAAGACATCAAGGTCGGCTTCGTCGGTCTGCGGCCCGTAGGCCCGGCCCGGCTCGCCATCACGGCCGGTGCCGTCGCGCTCGATGTAGCGCAGGTGCTTGGCGAGCGATTGCGGGCTGGCGTTGCGCTGGTTGACCAGCAGCGTCTTGATGGTCACGCGCCGCGACATGGGGGTCAGCTTCGCGCCGGCGAAGCGTGCTGCCGTATGGCCGCGCCCCAGGCGCGAGCCGGGACGCTGGCCGGCGCGTGCGTCGCTGCCACCGGCTGCGGAGTGGCGCATCGAGGACTTGCCGCCGCTGGCCTTGCCCGCTTGCTTGAGCACCGTGGAAACGAAGCTCTGCCCCTGGCCCTTGCCCCGGTTCTTTGGGGCGCTGGGGCGCACGCGGAAATCGTCGTCGCGGCGGTCGGTCATGGCTGCGCTCCCTGCAAGCTCTGGCGTGCTCTGTCGTGCGAAGCACGCGGACATGCCTGCATTGGCGCGAACCTCGCGCCCCACGCGGCACGGGGGCGAAGCCACTCCGTGCCGCGCCACCCCCATGTGCAGACAGGCTTTCGACGCGGCCCGGTGCCGTGTCCTTTTGTCTTGCCTTCCGCCTTTGCCCTTCGCTGTCGCTTCGGGCGTCGGCGGCCCGGCGGCGCTGCGCTGCTCGCAGCCAGCACGCCGGGGAACGCGCCAGTGGCCGCAGGCCGGGCGCGTTCGAGGCAAGACGCCTGCACGTTGGACGGCTGCGCCGAATGCATCGCGAGGTGCGGTGCGAATGCACACGCACTGCACGCGCGACGACACGGCGGTGGCGGCCGGAACGACATGCCCGATGGCACGATGAGAGGCACGGCACCGTGCAGCGAATCGGCAGCCATCATGGGCGTGTCTCCAGCCAGACCGGATGCGCGACGCCGATCACAGAGGATGCGCTGACCGGGCCGAAGTAGCGGCTGTCGAACGACGCCGGATTGGTCACGCTCAACAGGAGCAGTTCGCCAGGCGCAAGGCGGCGGCATTGCGGCCAGGATGGCAACGGCCGGCCCAGCCGGTCGGCAGGCAGCACGGCGGCCGAAGGCACGCCGTCGATGCGAACCTGACCGGCGACGATGCAGACGTGTTGCGGCGCGACCGCGCCCACACGTTTGAGCAGCGGAACGTGAGCAGGCAGGTAGCCGCGCTGCGCAGCGAGCGCGGCAGCGTTGGCAGGCAATCGGGTCAGGACGATGCTGCCGACCGGCAGCGAGGCGGCCCGATGGTCAAGCGGCTGCACGTGATACCAGCCGACCGGAACGCTGTCGGACGGGTTGTAGATCAGGCGCGGCAGCGGCTGCACGAAAGCCGCCCAGGCCAGCGCAGCGAGGCCGACCGCGGCGAAGCCCGCCAGCACAATGCGAGCGCGCAGGCGCGAGCGAGGATGCGGCGCGGCTTCGGGCGTGCGTGCGGTGGTGGAATGAGCGGTCATGGCAGCGCCCTCCCGGTCAGCCAGGCGGCGTGCCGCTCGGCGGTGTATTCAGGCAGCGCCAGGCGGGACGCCAGACGGTTGCCCAGCGTGCGCCAGTACGCAGGCGACACGTCGATGGCGGCGATGCCCTGCGCGTCGATGCCGTCGATGCGTTCCAGCACGGCACGCACCGCGTTCTCGCCTTCGGCGTGCAGCAGCAGGCGTGCGCCGGGCCGCACGCCGGGGATGCGCTGCACGGTATCGAGCGGCGTGGCGGCTTGCATCACCATGAGCTGCCAGCGGATCGTGCCGTAGTCGTTGGCCTGCCAGCGGATGCGACACAGAACCGCGTTTGGCAAGAACACCGCGCAGCGCCGCCAGCGGTCGAGCTGGAGCGTGCGCGCCGGTTCGCCGAAGCGCAGGTAGAGCTTGAAGCGCGGCTCGATGTAGGCGAGCGATACGCGAGTCAGGGGCACGCTCCCAGCTTGGCCAGCGAGCGTCGAAAGCGAAGGCGGCGGCACGGTAGCCGGTGCAGCCGTCGCCGCGTGAGCGGCAGGCGTGATGGATGCGTTCATGGCAGGTTCTCCATGCGGTTCTCGGGAAACTCCCGCTCCAGCAGGCCGCGCAGCAATTCGGCCACGGTCACGGCTTGGCCGAAGGCGGCGATCTTGATGCGCGCGCGCAGCGCGGGCGTCACGTCGAGGGTCAGGCGTGCGGTGTAGAGGTCGCCCTTGTTCAGCGCATCGGCATCGCCCTGGCGAATCCACGCCTCGGCGTGCGGATTCGCGGGCGGACGTGCGCCGATGCCGACGCGCTTGGCCGTGCGTTTGCTGTTCGGTGGTGGTGGCTTCGCTGTCATGTCGGCCACCGCAGCAGTTCGTCCACCAGCGCGGCGATCTCGCGCGCGGCGGCGCTGTCGGGCGCCGTCTCGCGTGCGAGCCGACCGGCGGCCACGCTGTCGGCGAAGACGATGCGCTGGCGCACTTCGGCGCGCAGCGCCGGCAGCGGCTGTTCGGCCAGCGACTGCCGCGCCTCCCGACCGATCACCGTGGTGCTGACGCGGCGGTTGATGACGAAGGCCGCGCGCAGCGCAGGCCGAAAGACTTGCGCCTCGCGGATCAGCGCCACCATCTCGGCGCTGGCCCAAAGGTCATACGGGCTGGGCTGCACGGGAATCAGCACGCGCTCGGCCGCCAGCAGCGCGGAGCGCGCCAAGGCGGCGATGCGCGGCGGCCCGTCGATGATGACGTGATCTGCGCGGCGGGCGAGTTCTGGCGCTTCCTGGTGCAGCGTTTCGCGGGCCAAGCCCACGGCGCTGAACAGCCGCGGCAAGCCTTGCTGGCTTCTGCGCTGCGTCCAGTCCAGCGATGAACCTTGCGGGTCAGCATCCAGCAGGATGACCGACTGCCCGCGCATCGCCAGTTCGCCGGCGATGTGCGTGGCGAGCGTGGTCTTGCCGACGCCGCCTTTCTGGTTGAGCAAGGCGACGATCATTGCATGGCCCTCCACGCTGGAAAGCCAGGCTTTGCCTGTCGTGCGAAACGCTGTTCGCCGTGCCGTTCGGTGGTTGTCCACTGAATCGGCGCGCTTCTACCAAAAGTTAGAGATTTATAGTTAGGTAAGTTAGAGGGGACGCAAACCCGCGCCGTTATTGGCTTTCCGGCGTTTTCGTACTCCTGATAGCACGATAGGCGTACTCCTGATAGCACGATACCCGGTACTCCTGATAGCACGAGGCCGTCCACAGGCTTTACCGCAGTTATCCCCGTGCCGTATGCAGCACGGGCCGGAAGGTCAGCAGTTCCAATCCTTCGTCCGGCATCGCCTCGATGCCGAGGACGTAGCCGGGCAACGACTGCCGCGCCACCAGGACGCGCAGGTCGTAGGCGAAGTCCGAGAAGCGTGCCGCGCTGCCCGACTTGCGGTGCAGGTGCCGGAAGTCGAACTGCCAGCCGTCCGGCTGCTTGCCGCCGTGCTTGCGCACGAGGCGGTACAGCCAGCGTTCGATGCCGCCTTTGAGGCGGAAGTACGCGGGGTCGATGGTCAGCACCAGGGCGGCGTCCACCACGCCCGCGTAGAACCAGTCCGGCAGGATCAATTCGAGGCCCAGCGGCACGCCGCTGGCGTCGGCCAGTTCCTTCCACTCGTTGATCCACGAGAAGCGATGCAAGCGCCTTCCCGTGGTTTCGCGGATGGACGTGGCCACGCTGGTCGATTGCAGGCGATCCAGCGCGGCCTTCAGGCGCAGGTAGTCGTTGAGGGATGTTCCTCGTCCAATGAAGCGCAAAATCTCGTAAGGCGTGGCGCGTATCCAGCGCGACGGGCGTATGCCCGCGTCGCGCGCTTCCACGATCTGCGAGGCCGCCCATATCAACACGTCGGCATCCCATATCGTGGCGATGCCGTGCTCGGCCGTGCCTTCCACGCGGATGGTGATGTTCCCGCTGCGAAAGTCGATCGGCGCCGTGCGCCGCGACTTCGCCAGTGAGAAGAACGGAAAGGCCATCAAGTCCTGGCTGTCGCGCGGTGCCATGTCGCCGGGCAAGGCACGGAACAGATCGAGCTGTTCGCGCTCCTGCCGTGGGCTGGACATGACGGCAGCCACCGGCAAGCCAACGATCAGCGGCCATCACGGTAGTCGCCCGCGTGGCGTTCGGCGTATTCCGGATCGGACGTGGCCTCGTAGCTGCGCTGGTCGGCCCAGGCATCGAGGTCGGCCACCGCGTACATGACGCGGCGGCCGAACTTGCGGAACTTCGGGCCGCCGCCGATCACGCGCTGCTTTTCGAGCGTGCGCGGCGACAGGCGCAGATACTCGGCGGCTTCGTCGTTGGTCAGGTAGCGTTGGGGCTGCGCGGGCGCAGCGACAGCAGCGGCGGCAGGCCGCAAGGGTGCGGGTCGCATGGTGTGAACCTCCATCGGTCGGCAAAGCCCGGCCACACAGCGCGACCGGATGGAGGCAGTCTCAAGAAAGCAAGGCTTCCTGCTCAGGGACGTTTTGCAGGGGATGCAGCGCGTCCCTGTGCAACGGACGGAAGCTGTGCCAGGCGGCGATAGCCGCCGCGCATCAGCGCATCGCCCCGGCGCACCAGCCGGCGAACGCGGGCGCGCAAGGCGCTGTCCGCGTGCCAGTCGGCGGCGACGGCATCGGCGCCGAACAGCCCTTCGGCCACGTCGCGCAAGGACGCGCCCGCCAGGGTGCCGTCGAGCGCCTGGAGCGTGTTCAACTCCAGCAATGCGGCGAGCGTCGGTCGTGACCTTGCCGTTCCTGCGGGTAAGGCCTCGCCAGCGATGGCCAGCTTGTCCAGCTCGGTCGCCAGTGCCTGATAGCGGACGCAAGGTGTGGCGCAGGCGCGGATGGCATAGGCGTAGGCCATGCCATCCTCCAGGCCGGGAGCGATCACCAGCCGCAGGCAGCACCCCGGCCAGCGTGCCAGCACCACCAGGCGCTTGCCATCGTGGATCAGATGCTTCTGGCCGGGAATGCGCCAGAACGCGAAGGCCAACGCATCGGGTGGCGGGTCGGCATCCGGGTAGAGCTGAACCACTGTGTCGGCATCCGGGAACCAGATCGGATGCGCGTCGCGCGCATCCAGGGCAGGGTCTTCCAGCAGGCGAAGCCCCCAGGCGTGCGCCGTCTCCGGCCGACGGCGACGGCGCAGCCAGTCGCGGCGGTAGTCGGGGTGGCGGCGCAGGTATTCCCACGCCAGCGCGGGGCCGTCGAGGTGCAGCGTGTAGAGATACGCAGCGGTCGGATACCAGTATTCGGCGCTCGGGTCAGCCATGACGCAACCTCCTGTCGTTCAGCAGGAACGTCGCCACGGATTCCGGCGTGCAAGAGCTATCGAGTCGCCATCAAGTCGTCATCAAGATCGGGGTAAGCTGTAACTGCTGGTGTCAAGACTGATTCGCTCCAGGGCATTGCGGAAATCGTCTGAATGCGACGGCTGCGCCGCCACGAAAATGGTGCGCAGCATGGAGCACCGTGCAGCAGCCCGCGCCAAAGATCATGACTGTTTCCAGCAGAAGCGCACCGCTTCGGTGCAAGAGTGTGGATTCAGACCTTCCGGGTCTTGAGTAAGACTGAAATAGTCAGAATGCGCTGTTGTTGACTGGGGTTGGTCAGTCAGTGATCAAGCCGTTTTCTTCAGCCAGCCGCAGGTACTCCGACAACAGCCGCACCGGCTGGAAGTAGCGATCGCGCATCACCGGCTGCTTGCGCGGCCCGACGATGGACGCCAGATCGGACAGCTTCACATGGCCCAGGCCGGGCATGCCTATTCCCAGGTCGATCAGACCCCATGCCGTATCGCCATCGGTCGGGTCGAGCGCGGCCAGCAGCCAAGTGGCGTGCGCGTCAGGAGTGAACAGCCGTACCGTCGGCATCGGGTCGATGCTCCGACCAGCGGCGCGTGCCTCGCCGACGGCGAGCAGTTGCGCCCGCTGTTCAGCGGTGACGAGCGGCTGGGTCATGGCTCGAATCCCCACGCACCCGAGCATGCACGGATACGATTTTCCACCGAAGCGCGGAACCGCTGAAGCGGATGCGTGCTTTGGCGGAAAAGCACGAAGGCGCAAGCCATCGAATCCGTACATGCGCAGAAACGCAGAAGCGGAATTATGCAGGTCAGGAAAGGCACGGATGCGACTCCCCGGGTCTGGTGAAATCCGCAGTTGCGGATTTCCGTAAAAGAACGAAAGCGGCTCGGCCAACAGGAATGAACACTTTAGATTGTAGCCCTATTGTTTGCAATGGGCTGTCATCTTGGTTTTTACGGGGAAACCAAGTTGGTGACAGCGAAACACTCATTGGCGACGGCAATACGGACGATCAGGAAAGCGCGTGGCTTGAGCCAGGAAGCGTTCTCCGACGTGTCCAGCCGCACCTACATGAGTTCGCTGGAGCGCGACTTGAAAAGCCCGACCATGCACAAGCTGACCGCGCTGTGCGAGGTCATGGACGTGCATCCGCTCACGCTGCTGACGCTGGCGTATGCCGGCGACAGCACGCGCAAGACCGATCAGCTTCTGGCGCAGGTGCGCCAGGAACTTGAGGCCATATTGAAGGAACGCGACACGCCGTAGGCGCGTGCGTGACGTGCTGCGCCAGCAGCACCGCCCGGCCGCAATGTGCGCGGCAAGGCTTCAATCGGTCGTACTGCGATCTTCTCATCTTGCGCTAGCAGATGGCGAACGGTTACGACTGCTTCATGCAACTATCCGTAACCAGTTGCATGACGCGGGCATCAGCTCCACCTTCGTTCTTCTCCTTGAACCAGCTTTGGTTGTGGTAGTTGATGCGATCACGATAGCCAGAACCTCTTCCCCATTCGCCATAGCACGTCTTCCAAAAGTTGGCGTCAGCGGTCATTTCATCCGAATGGATGCTTTGCCCAACCAGTTGGGCTTTTCGGACAAGCGCATCGAAGCCGGCTTCCATCGTCCTGACTGTTTGATGGATGAGGTCATGGGCATCACTGAACTGATCGTCTTGCAGCAGGTTCTCGGCGATCTCCTTGAACTTCTGCAACTTCGGTTCAGCAATACCGGCCGCGATGCGCCGGGCACCATGACTGAGCTGGTGGGCATAGTTGAGATTCCACCCAATCTCCGTCTCTTACGATGGCGGCATAGACGGTGCGCGGTGTGCACCCACAGCCGCCACCAGACTGTCGTGGACATGCCGCTTGGTTTGTGCCGGAATTGCTTCGTTGTTGTCCAGCCAGATGGTCAGGCGAACTGCGGCGCGCTCCCGAGCTTTTTTTCGCATGGACTTGGACACATGCGATGCTTTCGCACCACAGCGCTGACACGTGCCGACCCGAGCGCTTTTCGCTGCGGCGACGCGAAGCCGCCCATCGCAATGCGCGCTCGACCTCCGGAATTCCCTTCCGCCGCCGTCGGTCTCTGAACGCGACGCTTGTGGAGGATTCACAAGAAGTTTGCGAAGTCGGTGCCGCCGTACTTCATCTTCGGTGCAGGGCTCCACGATAAGTCCATATCCAGGGCCACGCCGGACATGCACTTCACAGATGGTTACCGCCCGCGCCGGTTTCCAAGACAGCTTTCGGCATTCCCTTGCTGCCCGGAATTTCGAGCCCTTCCGCACGGCAAATCGCAGTGGACTTGCCCACTGCAATAGTTCCTATGAAAGCCGCCCGATAGCGCTTGTCTGCCACGCTTGCCGCTTTGGCGAGCAATTCTTCCTGATAGCGAACCAATCGGCGCTCGTAGAACTGTTTCACATCGGGACGCTCGGCAAGCGCATGCACCTGTTGCGCCGTCTGTTCTGCGTCCCACAGCAGGTCAGCATCCGGGTCGCCAAGGGCAGGCTCTGGGATCATCTGCCACTGGCGCTCCAGTATCTCCGCAGCTTCAGCGCATCAGCCGTGCCGATACCATCAAGCACGGTTTGAAGTTCCTCCGCCGCCAACGCTCGGTCGCCATTCTCGACGCGGGACAGCACTGCCGCGCTCCAGGTGAGTTTCTTGGCCAGCTCGTTCTGCTTGAGTCCTACTTCATCGCAAGGCTGCAATGCGCTTACCAATCGCCGCGTCTCTGTTCATCGTTGCTCTCCAAGGCTTTGGAAACGATACAGAAACGTTTCTGGAACGTCAATAGCAATGTTTCTTTCGCCCGGGCATGATCTGCTCGGCCGCACCGATCTTGTTCCGGTGGAGTGAAGCGCCCCGCCGGGAGTGGCGGGGCGCGGTGGGCGGCCGTCAGGCCGCCTTGGGCTTGCTGCGCGACCAGATCAGGTCGTGCGTGCCGTCCTCGCCTTCGATCAGGCGGGCATAGACCGTCGCCGGGAACGAAGGATCGTCGAGGGTCACGGACACGTAGGGCCGCCCGGCTCGCTGGTTTTCTTCCATGCCGCGCGATGTCGTGCCCGGCCGCCTGCAGGCGGAAGTCGGGGGCGTTGTCGTTGTCCCCTTGTCGTCGGGAACCAGCTTGACCTTGACGTTGAGCGTCAGGGTGCGAAGCGTGCCGGTGAAACCGTCTTTGTCTGCGGTGAAGGTGCCGATGTTAGCCATGATGTTTCTCCTTTCGGGTTGAACAAGGTCGCGCCAGTGCGTCCTTGTTGTGAACCGGCCGGCGGGGAATGGGCTGGCCGCACCGCGCAGCGGTCGCAACACCGTGGAGAACTTGGAAGCGAAAAGAATTTGCGCGAGGAAGCCGCGCAGCGGCGGGGAAATTGTTTTCGCTGGAAGGTTGCGGCCATGAAGCCCAAGGCGCAGCCGCGCCCTCGCCAGGATTCACGACAAGCCAAGGACGCACGGGCCGCCTGTCCCGAATGGAGACATGGCCGACTCGGCATCCCGCGTGACGGCTTCACCGGCTTGCACCCTGACGCGGGCAAGGCCAACAGCCCAACGGCAAGCGAGAACGCCCCTTGCCGCTGCTTGCGGCAACGTGCTTGAGGCGTGGTGTGGAAGTTCCATAGGCAAGGCCGGGCGGCGTGTCGGTGAACCGTCCTTCGTGACGTGCGGGCAATGAACCGCCAGCGTCGAAAACGGCACGCTTTTGCACAACCTGTCGCAGCAAGCCGGGGCGTAGCCCACAAGCCCCGCCCATTGCGGCGGGGCGCCATCGAAATCTTGCCCGCGTCAGCGGGCTCCGATCGCCGTACCGCGCGCAAGGCCGTTGCGCGCCCGCTCCGTCGCCTGGCCGAAGGCGGCGACGGGGCGGTTTTGCGGTGGACGTTGAAACCGGGCGCGGCAGACCTGCCGCGCCCGGTTTGAGGTGAAACCCCGGCGCTGTGCGCCGGGGCTATGCTGCTATGTCACGCGGCGAGCGCGTGGGCTTCCACTTCGTCGGCGGCATCTTCCGGTGCATCCACGTCCTGCGCGCCTTCCTGCGGCTCCGTATGATGTCCGCTCTTGAACACGGCGGGCATCCAGCCCGTACCATCGGCCAGCCGTTCCGCCTCGCTGGCAATGTCGGCCTTCTTCAACTTCGCCAGCCGGATAGCGTGCGACGGCGCAAACTCGTCCACGGCTTCCAGAATCACCGCCTTGGAAACGTGCTTGAAGTAGCCTTCGGCGGTGGGCTGCCACCATGCCGCCATATCCAGCCCCACGGCCTGCGCCAGTTCCGCGCCGGGCTGGTGCGCCGTGGCGCGGGGTGTCACCACGTCAACCGTAGCGGCGACGCATACCGCCAGCAACCGCACCAGTTCGCCTTGCTCCATCGCCAGCAGCGCGGTGAACAGTTCGGCGCCGTCTTGCGGCAACGCTTCGCCAGCGACTTGCTGCAACTCGCGCAGGGCTACGGCGGCGGGCGAATCGGGCCAGTCCGGGGCCATGCTTTCCAGCCGGTCTTTCACGGTGAGGCGCACGCCGAGCGGCAGGCCGTCGTGGTAGTGGCCGTCCTGCAGGACGGCCTGCACCATGCCATGCACCAGTGCGGCCAGCGCGACCTGCGGATGCCGGGCCACTTCAATTTGCAGCGCGGCGGTACGGTGCGCGCTCAACCGCTGCGCCAGCCGGTCGGACAGGTTCGCGGCCTTGGGCTGCTCCGCGTCTTCGCCTTCGTCGTCGTTCCCGGCTTCGCCTTCCATGCTGCCGAAACCCTGCCGCAGCTTTTCCAGCGTGCGCAGCGCCTTGGCCTCGGCTTCGCGCAGCAGCCCACGATGAATCACGGCCTCTCCCTCGCGGTCGAGCGTGACGATGGAACCGGCCACGGCGCGCACGTCCGGGGCGTAGCCCTGCAAGGCTTCCTCCACGGCTTGCAGTTCCCCGGCGACCTGTTCGCGGCGCGGTTCCAGCGCCTCGGTCTTGTCTCGTCCTCGGCGTCGTAGGCTTCTTCCAGTTCGGCGTCGATCTTGTCGAGCGGGTTTGCAGCGAGGCGATGCGACGGGCTTCGCGGGCGCTCGGTTCGCGGCGCTGGCGCGGTGCGTTCTGGAACGCCTGCCGCTCGGCGTAGCTCATGTGCGGCACGGCTTCCACCCATGCCCAACCCTCGGCGCGCACATCCTCGGCCAGCGCATCCAGCTTCCCGCGCACCAGCGTTTCCAGCAGCGCGGCGTCGGTCAGGTAGGTTCCGGCGTCGCCTTCCGCGAACAGGTCGCGGCGGATGCCTCCACCGCCGCCGTGTAGGCGTCCAGCCCGGCGAAGCGCACCAGCGGATGCGTGGCGTCGATTTCGCGTTCGGTCAGGCGTTCGCGCAACGCGGACGCGCCACGCTGCCATTCCGGCGCACCGTAGAACGCGGCTTCCTGCGCGGGGTGGTCGTCGGTGATGGTCAGGGCCATCAACTGTTCCAGCGTGACATTCCCGGCCCGGTAGTCGGCCAGCAGACGCGGCGAGACGTTGGCCAGCTTCAAGCGGCGCTGCACCACCAGCGGGGTCACGCCGAAGTCGGCGGCAATGTCTTCAATGGGTCGGCCTTCCTTGACCAGCGCGGCGAACGCCTCGAACTGGTCGGCCGCGTGCATCTGCTCGCGCAGCAGGTTCTCGGCGAGGCTGACGGTACGCGCCGAGGCATCGGGCACCAGCAGGCAAGGCACCTCAAAGTCGGCGGGGATGCGCTTCTTCTTCGCCAGCAGCTTCAACGCGGTCAGGCGGCGGTCGCCAGCCGCCACTTCGTATTGCTCGCCATCGGCGTAAGGATGACGACGAGATTTTGCAGCAGGCCGATGCGGGCGATGCTCGCGGCCAGTTCGGGAATGGACAGGCGCTGGGTCTTGCGTGCGTTGCGCTTGGAGCGGCGCGGCAGCAACTGCGAGAGCGGAACCAAAATCATGTTCTTGCTCGGGTCGGCCACTTCCAGCGGCGCGGCAGTTTCGATGGCGATGGTTTCGGTTTTCAGGACGGCGTTCATGGTGATGACTCCTTGCGGTTGGGATGCAGCAGCGAGAGAAGCGGCAAGGGCTGCTGCCTGCCCCTGCCGCGTGGGGATTCAGGCTTTCAACTGGCGCAGGCCATCGGCCAGCAGCCAAAGCGCGCGATTCAGTCGGATGTTTTGGTCGATGCCCTGCACCGGACGGGTCTGCTGGCGGCGTCCGTTGGCGCTGCGCCCGCGCAGGCCGCCTTGGGTCAGGTTTTCTTGCGTGCGGTTGAACACGCTCCACAAGTCCGGACGGCGGTCGTCGTGGCGGCGCGGCATCAGGATTTGCGATTCCGTGATGGGCGCGGGCTTGTCGGGGTCGTCGTACTTGAGGGCCAGCGCGGCGCGGGCGAACACTTCGGATTCGTCATCGTTCAAGGTGATGGCGCGCATGGAATCGCGGGATTCCTTCACCCGGTCGAAGCCGCTCAACACTTCGTAAGCGCCTTCGATGACGTGTCCGGCCACGTCGCCCTTGTGGGGTACGCGCACATCGGCCACGGTGTCGCCGAATACCAATCCGTTCTGGCAGACAAAGCGCAGCAGGCCAGCCAACAATTGATAGCTGCTGGTGCCGTCGTGCGAGTTCAGCAGGACAATTTCATTGGCTTCTGCATCGTTGATCTGGTTGGCATGGCGCAGCCGGATCATGTGCTTGGTGAAGTCGCGGCGGTCTTCGCTGCGCACGCGGTCTGCGCCACCATGAAGGGCTGGAACCCTTCCTTGCGCAGTTCTGTCAGTACGGCGGCGGTGGGGATGTAGGCGTACCGTTCAGAACGGCTTTCGTGCGGGACGTCCGCGAAGATGGACGGGGCCACGCGGCGGATTTGGTCATCGGACAGCGGGTAATCGCTGCGCAGCGACGGGGAACGGGAAGCGAATCGGGATGCGAGTTGCATGGTCTTTCTCCTGACAAAGAAGGGTTTGCTGTTCAAACCGCACACCGGATTCCTAGATTCGGAGCCCAGCCTTTCGGCTGTTCGGTGCGGTCGGCACGAGGAACCCGGTTGGCCCTGTTGCCACCGTCTTTCCTGAGTTCATCGCCCGCGACGGTCAGGAGCGCGCGGACGGGGGCCGTCAAGGAAACAAGCGCAGGGTTGGTGCGGCCCGCAGGCGCAGCCGAGGACAGGGCCCTGCGCGCCTTGACGGCACACGGCCGCGGGCTACAGTCGCGAGCAAGGTGATGAAGTCAGGGGAGACGGCTGGACAAGGCAACGGCCGCCTTGATGTGCAGACCGCACGCAAGCGAAGCGCGCAGGCCCGAAGCTGGAAGCCGGGCCGGAGGCGTCAGGGATGTGGAAGGCTGGCGATAGCCAGTCCCGCCAGGGATGAGCGGGTAGCGAACCTGGAGCAGCGCGGTCCGCAAAGCGGAGACGTACTGATGTGTTTCGCTTATTATCGATTTGTACGAGTTGGCTGCCTTCGGCCAGAGCTGTACATCGGCTCTGACAAGACTCGAACGCTCCGCCATATTTCGGCGAATATAGCTTGCTATTAATTTAAAAAACATAGCGGAGGGGTTCGTGCATCTTCACTCGTATCGTCTCAGGAATTTTCGACGCCTGAAGGATGCTCATTTGAGCTGGCTGACGACATATCAATATTCGTAGGATCGAATAACAGTGGAAAAACGTCGGCAACTCAGGCCATCCATGCTTTCGTCACGGGTGGAAGGGATCGTTTCAGTCTCTATGATTTCAGCTCTTCGTGCTGGAAGACTTTCGATGAAGCTGTGAATATCAACTTGGCCGACCCGATTCCCGAGGGTTTCTCACTCCCAAGCATAGACCTTGATCTCTGGTTCGAAGTTGCAGCGCCAGACCTCTATCTAGTAATTCCCTTACTTCCGAGTACAGCGTGGGAAGGAACCAAGGTCGGCATAAGAGTTTCCCTGACAGCTCGAAGCGCCATTAACCTCATTCAAAACTACCAAGAAGCTAAAGCCAAAGGTACAGGGCAGGCTGCGGAATTGCCGCCCGAGTCGCAATATATTCCCTGGCCTCGCTCCATGACGGACTATCTCCAGCGCGAACTAAAGAGCGAATATGAGCTGCGCTACTTCATCTTGGACCGCACGCAATTCGATGAGAGCTTCCGCGAAATCGGCGACTATGTTCCAGATGAACTAGGTGGTGAGCCAGGCGGCGGAACGATTCTGAAATCGCTTATTCATATCGACAACCTCGGGGCTCAGCGACACCTTTCTGATCCTAATCCGGAAGCCGGCGGTAGATCGGAAGATTTGTCAAAGCGGTTGAGCCGTTTCTACAAGCGCAACCTTAATCAGAGGCAAGACGATCACACAGCCCTTAGGGCGCTGTTCGAATCCGAACAAGCGCTCAATGTTCACTTAGATGGGGTATTCAAGCCGACGCTTGATCGGCTCGCTAAGCTTGGCTATCCAGGCATCAATAACCCGCGACTGAAGATTATGTCGGCGCTGGACCCCGCCCACGTCATGAGCCAGGACGCGCGGGTCCACTACCAGATCGGAGATGGCGAAGACACTGCCACCCTTCCCGACAGTTATAACGGGCTCGGGTTCAAGAATTTGATCTACATGGTTGTGGAGATTCTTGACGCCCAAGCCAGGTGGGCGACGATGGACAATCGCCCCCCATTGCACCTGATTTTCGTGGAGGAACCAGAGGCCCATCTGCACGCCCAACTCCAACAGGTCTTCATCCGCAATGTTCTTGAGCTTCTCAATATAGAGGGCGACGATGGAAGTATTTTTGGCAGTCAAATGGTCGTCACGACCCACTCGCCACACATCCTTTACGAGCGAGGCTTCAAGCCAATCCGCTATTTCCGACGCAAGAAAGTCGGCAAGGAACAGTTGACAGAAGTTCTAAATTTATCGGCGTTCTACCAAGCTCAGCCAGACGATCGTGATTTTCTAGAACGATATTTAAAGCTGACTCACTGCGATCTCTTTTTCTCAGATGCCGCTATTCTCGTTGAAGGCAATGTTGAGAGATTGCTCCTGCCCGTAATGATTCGAAAGGTCGCGAGGACTCTCCGATCAGCTTGTCTATGCATTTTGGAGGTTGGCGGTGCCTTTGGGCACCGCTTCCAGTCGCTTATTGAGTTTCTCGGTCTGACAACGCTGATCATCACTGATATTGATAGTGTCGCCCTTGTGGCTCCGGCGGTTGGCGAAGATGTGGATGACGAAGAAGTCGAGGAGTTCGAGGTTCCAGCCGACGCGGAAGAAGACGTCGCTGTGCAGGCCCAGGATAATGGGCAAGATCCGGTCGGTGAGCCTATAGTCCCAGCGCCTAAGAAGAAATACGGCAAGGCTTGTTTGCCCAGTGAACCGGACGCTGCGACTTCGAATCAAACCCTCATCAAATGGCTTCCGGGGAAGCTCACAATCGAAGACTTGCGTAACGCCTCTGAAGCGGACAGAACTCACGTGCTCGAAGACGATACGAAGGTTCGCGTGGCCTATCAGACTGAACGGGCTGTCACTTGGAACGGAGCCACTGAAACCCTCCGCGGGCGCACACTTGAGGAGGACTTTGGCCTTGAAAACCCGGAGTGGTCCCAAGCCGCAGCGAGGAAGCCCCTTGGTCTGATTGTGAAGGGCGGGGCCGCTGGTCCTGCCGCTCTTGCTAAAGGCCTTCATGAGAAGGTTTCGCGGAAGAGTTTCGATAAAACGAAGTTCGCGCTCGCCGTTCTCACTGAAGACGAAAATGCGTGGCATGTACCTGCTTACATCCGTGATGGGCTTGTCTGGCTGAAGGACGAAGTACGGATCGAACTTGAGACCGTGCTGCCCGACGCCGCTCTCATCGCCGAAGATGTCGCGATAGGGGGCGAGCATGAGTAGCCGGGCAAATAAGCCGGACACCCAGGCAGACATTGATCTGCGAAACTGCCTTGGAGACGTTCCGCCGCGCAGCTTCATAATGAAGGCCGGCGCCGGCTCCGGAAAAACTACGTCTCTGATTAAGGGGCTGTCGTCGGCCATCCGAATACACGGTGATAAGCTGAGGAAATTCCGCCAGCGCATTGCCTGCATTACCTACACCGAGATCGCAGCCGGAGAGATATGGAGGGATGTCGGCAGTGATCCGCTGGTTCACGTTTCGACGATCCACAGCTTCATGTGGCTGCTAGCTAAACCGTTTCAGAAAGACATTCGCGTATGGGTGTCTGGGCGCATCGCGGAGAAAATTGAGGCACTTGAACAGAAACAGGCAACCTATGGCCCCAGGGTTCAACAGCGAACAAAGGACAAAGACACCCGAGACCTGGAGCCCTTCGCAGGCAGTCGGGGCGGATCGCCGCAGTCAAAGGCTTCCGGTACGGAACGGGTAGTGACTACGTAAAGGGAATTTTGGGGCACGACGACATTTTGAAGCTTGTGCCGTATCTCATCGCTGAGCGCCCTCTCTTTCGAACCCTTCTCGCGCGCCAATTTCCTTTCGTATTTGTGGACGAGAGTCAGGACACGACCACCGAAGTCATAGAGGCATTGAAGATCGTTGAGCGCGAACCCGGCGTTACATTTTGCCTCGGCTTCTTCGGCGACCCGATGCAACGAATTTATGCTACGGGAACCGGGTTGGTCGAAGCGGCACCGAACTGGGCCGACATTCCGAAGCCAGAGAATTTTCGGTGCTCCACTAAGGTGCTGAACCTGGCAAACGCCATTCGGCGCGATGGTGATGACCTCGTTCAGATTCCAGGCCAACGTCTAGGCCCTGAAGGTATCGTTCCAACTCCTGAAGGGTCGGCCCATCTTTTCGTTTTACCTGCGGACGATACGCGAGATGCCAATCTGGTTCGGGTGCGCGAATGGATGGCGGCACGAACCGGTGATGATCATTGGCGAGCAGGGGATGATGACCAGGAGCGGGTAAAGCTTCTCGTCATTGTTCACCAGATGGCGGCAAAGCGCTTAGGGTTCGGAGAGCTTTACACGGCACTTAATTCCAAAGCGCCGACAGCATTCAAAGACGGTTTTCTGGATGGCTGCATGGCCTCTTTCACCGTGTGTGAAATTTCTGATTCCGATAGCGATTGCCCATACAGAAGGCCGGCAACTCGAAGTGATGCGACTGATCCGAGAGTATTCGCCCCTTCTTGAAAAAGGCGATCTCGCCGGAGCGAACGTCGCAGAGCGGCTTAAAGCACTTAGAGAGCTTGTTGCCTCAATTGCAGAAGGCATAGCCGGGAATTCCAACGTAACGATCGGCGACCTTCTGAAGCAGGTGTACGCCGCAGGGTTATTAATCTTCGATCCCCGGCTAGCATCTTACTTGGACCCGGAAGCAGTTCCACCTGCCCAGCCCGCAGAAGGGGTGACAATGACGACGACCAAGAAGACGATGAGTCCGATAAGGAAATGGCCTCAATGGATGCTTTTTTAGCGTGTCCTGCTAGACAGCTTCTGGCGTACCAGACCTACATTTCAGAGCGCTCACCTTTTTGGACTCAGCAAGGCATCAAGGGTACTGAATTTGATAGGGTGCTCGTCGTGTTAGACGATGCGGAGAGTACCCATTTCCAGTTTTCTTACGAAAAATACCTGGGCCTCAAAGCGCTTTCGGATACCGACCGAAAACACATCGAGGCAGGTGAAGAAACGACTGTGGATCGAACACGCCGTCTTTTCTATGTGAGCTGCACAAGGGCACTAAAAGAACTGGCGGTCGTCCTCTTCACGGCTGACCCCGAACAGGCTGAGGCGCATGTGCGCCAGCTTGATCTTTTTGAAGGCGACTCCATCCATACCCAAGCCGTCTTGGCGCCAGGATAAATCAGTCGCCTTGCAGAATCGCTCTTCCTGATTAGTACGAAGCTTCAGCGCGCCGATCCTGACCCGTCTCCCGCATGCGGGAGACGGCCGGGATGGCACCCCATCCGCCATCCGCCCCCCCGCACGCACGCAGGGTAAGGAAACTGAAAACTGGTGCTAATCAGGTCGCTCTTGGCAAGCACAGCGCGCAGAATTTTATTTGTTTGTGCTTCTGCCGATGCAGAGGGTGATTTCCAGCAGCGAAGCCCCCCCGCTCGTTTTTGTCGAGCCGGCGCGGGCAAGCTCAACTTCACCCTTGCAGGCTGCCTTGAATTCACCGATCTTCACCTCCACTGCTACCAGCCGGCGCAGCTGGCGATTGTCGAACAACCGATCAAGATGAATATCCTCGTTGTCGATCTGGATGACCTTATGCCAGGGAAGAACCGCATTCGCATTCAATTCCGGGGGGGGGGGAATTTACTTTGGCGCCAGCGCCGGTAACGTTTCATTTTCCTTCAGTAAGCGTTGACACCTGTAAAGGCGCATTGCTCCATCTCTACGACGACAGCAAGATCGAGATGCGACCTTCGAAATTTCGGATGATCTGCACTAGGCTGTCATGGGGAATCAGCGCAGGTCCATGTTCTTTCTGAATCCACAGATTTCCAGCCTCGTCGCGAACCGTCCATACTCCAGCGACGCCGTACTGATCCACGATCTGAATGTTCCCCACCGGGAGCCCGCAGCCACGGGGGATGCGTAAGCAGTTGTCAATTGCCGAGAACCGCGCAAATCCTACGCTGTGCGCTCTAACGAATAGTCGGCCTTCCACCTCATGCGCTGTTCGTCCGTTACGGTCCTGATAGATAGACACGGTCAAATACTGCGTATCAACAGCGCTTAGCTTTGTTGCCCAGATCGGGTCGTGCAGGTTGCCCACAACGGCAACATAGCGGGGTATGTAGCTCAAAAGGTCCTCGGCTTGTTCACGGGTCAGGTCTTTAAATGCCCGTACCAAGCTCGTAACACAGGAGTGCTCCGGGTCGCCATAGCGAAAGCAGCGAACTTGAGGCAGAACGTGGTGTTCCAGCGAATGACCTGCCAGTTCGACCTCGACGAACCAATGCGACAAGCTCTTGTGAACAAGCGCCAGATCCGCAACGCGACGCTCGCCCTCTAGGACGAACGCTCCAGCGAACACGCCGCAACGATACTCCGGCATCAAACACGACAGTGCTTTAACGACTTCAGCCTCGAAGTCACCTTCGACATATGTCGTTGGATCGACAAGTTGAAAAATGTTGTCGGGGTGGCACTCGCCGGTCAATAGCTTTTTCATGCCCGGCTCCACGTCACAGTTGCTACGCTTCAAGGCGCTCCTCTTCCTCTTTGAGCCGCTGGATTTCCGGGCCGGTCGCGACGAGCGTATAGATTGAGGCGCCATCCTTGCCCTTCGGGGGCGCACGACCCGGCCCAGACGTTGGATACGCTGGCGCCGCGTCGCCGTACTAGCGGCAATGATGCCGACTTCGGTTTCTGGCACGTTGAAGCCTTCGTCGAGCGCACGACACGTCACCAACACATCGATTTCACCGCGCCGGTACCGCCCCAACATCGCGGCTTTCGTGCGGAGCGGCATCTTGGAGTGATAGACGCCGCTCCTGACACCGTTCTCGGATAGCACGCCGTGGATCAGGTCGCAGGCTTCGATATCTTCATGAAAGATCAGGATACGCTTGCCGCGGTTGGCTGCTACCAGCTTTAACGCCAAACGTATGCGGTTCAGGCTGAGATTCAAGACGCGGGCACGCTTCAGGAACAGTGCAATCGTTTCCTCAGCTTCGGTCCCATGCTGGCTGATGGAGCGCTATGGCCTTGCTGAGCTTGTCATATTCGGCTTGTCTGTCTGCTTCCAGCTCGAAGACTATGTTCTTTAGTTCGAAGGGCACGATTACACGTCACGCAGTGCGTCGGCGTAGTCATAGCTGTAGATGATTTCGCCGAGTGCTGGTACGAGCACTTCCTTCAGGCCGTCGTCATACTGCCGTTCAGGCGTTGCCGAGAGGCCCAAAGACGCGAAGGTTGGAACTTGAAGTGCCGAACGGAACTGCTCAGATGCAGCTTTGTGACACTCATCAACGATTAGGAAGCACTTATGCTGCTCCTGCATGCGCTCAGGCAACTTGGCGGCCGTGTTAAGCACTGCGATGTTAATCGCCCCAAGACGGAAGCGCAGGCTCCCAGTGATGATGTTGATCTCATCTAGATCAAGATCGAAGTAGCTTGCTGCCTCTTCCCACCATTGCTCCAGCAGCGCCGCGGTCGGGACGACGATGAGTGTCGCGACCGGCCGAATGCGATCGACGCATGACAGCGCAAACACTGTCTTGCCGCCGCCCGTAACGACGCTTACGATGCCGCGATAGTTGGCTTGCTCCCAACTAGCGAGCGCATCGACTTGCCACCCTCGCGGCGTCAATTTAGGCATACCGCGGCTCTTCAGCTCTGGCCTGGAGCAGAATCGATCTTATTCCCGAATAGATCAGCCTCCGCCTGCGCGCGGACCTCGGCATCCGCGTTGTCGAGTTGTGTCGCCCGTGCTCGCAGCAAGTCATTCTTCAGGCGGCGCACGCTGTCAGGGTTGACGCGAGAGAGCAGTTTACTAGTTTTGAACTCGGCGACTGCGTCGAAGATGTACTGCTGCACGCATTCGTGCATTGAGTCCTTCGCCTCCAGCGTCTGGTAGTACGGATGCAAGCCATTGATAATGACATGGAGAGTGCTGGGGTCCGCGCCTGGTACAAACGTGACGTGCGGCTCCCACTCGCTGGTCTCCTTCAGCGACATAACCACTTTCAAATCCGGAAGAATGTCGAGCGTGACCAGTTCCTCTTCGGCGGTAAGCGTCTTCAAGATCTGTTGGTTGTTGGCTGCGGTTGTTTCCGGTGGTGGCAGGGCAGCGTTGTTCAGCGCGTCCTTGAACTCATTGCTTGTGAACTCACTTTGCATGCTCTTGGCGAACTCGCGTACTTGTTCCTTCGACCATTTTTGCCGTCCGCCACCTCGCCTGCTCTTGGCGTACTCCGCATAGGCTTTGGTCTCGTTAACAAGAAACTGCTCCAGCTTGTCCTCTTCGTCGCCCTCAAAAAGGATCGCATCTTTCGTATGGGACACAACGAAACCATCGAGTTGCAGGACACCAGTGAGCCGCTGCGCAACCAAGTTGTTGGCGCCTTCGTCATCGACACCGCCATAAATGGCCTTCGGCTTCCAGGCATTCGGGAAGCCCTGAATCTGACGACCATTCTGGAAGAGAGAGAAGCCACCGAATTTCCGACCACCCTTGCGTAGTACACCGATCCAGCCCTTGACCTTCTTGCCATCGATGTCGAGTTCCGGTAGATCACGGCACATGACCGTGCCAGACGGGTCGGTGTCCAGTCGCTGTCCTGAGGCGGTGCCACTTCCTCGCCGTTGTAGGTCAACTTCAGTGCTACCTGGCCCTTGTCGTCTGGCCGCAGGTCAAACATGTACATCGAACCCAGATAGGTCTTGATGGTCTCTTCGGAGCGCTTCTGAATCACGCGGCGTAGGTCTGTGATCGTGATGCGCGTGTAGTGCACATCCTTGCTCACTGACTTCATGGTCAGCGGACCTTCGCACCGTGATTCGCAATCGCGTCGACATCGACCGTCGCGGTCCATTCTTCGCCGCTGCCCATTCGCAGGTCGTCACGGACCACTTTGCGCCGATCCAGCATGCGGCCGTTTTCATGCCCATGCCATACTTCGATCGACCCTTGCTGTCAGCTGTTGGATTCGCGATCTTCAGCGCGGCGATCAAGTCTGCCTTGGTCATCCCAATCGAGTTGTCCTCGATCATGATTTCCTTGGTCTGTCGGTTGTGGACGATGGACACCGTCAGCGGCTGGCCTTCGGACTTCAGCAGTTCATCGACAAGCGTTCCATAGTTAAGACGCGACTGGGTTGAGTTGTCTACGAACTCGGCTAGCGCGAACCACATCGTGTAGCTCAGACGGCTATAGGCATCGATCGCCTTTGGGCCGACACTCAACTCGGCTTCGTCAATGTTCTGCGTCATTCGTTAGCTCCCCCAGGTTTAAGAAACATGCCCAACCTTCGTCGGCGGCTTAGGATACTGAAAACGAGTCGAGGGTTATGCCATCGCCGAAGCGTCCACGGGACCCTTTAATGTATTCCTCAGATGCCTCGATGCTGATCCAAAACCGCTCAAGATCCTCTGCAGCGCAACCCGTAGTGTTGCTGCCACCGAACGGGTCTAAGACAATGTCACCCGGCTCCGTCAGAAACTTGATGAAGAACTTTGCTAGATCGCTTGGCATCCGTGCCGGGTGCAGTTGGAATTGGTTTTCCCTGCAATACGTCTGATATGCGTCGGAGGCTAGTGTATTTGCATATGTCAGAACGTTCGAAGGAATTGCACCACCATTGTTCTTCAGGAACGAGGTCTCTCCGATGTCATGTTCCGAGGGGCGCTTACCGGCGTTGTACGAGCCTTTTTTCAGCAAATCCTTCATGGACTTGCTGTATTCCTGGAGCACGCGCTGATTGCTCGCTTTGGGTTTCTCGTTTGGTGACAGCCACCACAGCTTCGTGAAACTATCTTTCACCCTAATACGCTCGACATTGACCCACTGTGCCGGTGACGGCAACTTCGCCGGGTTCTGCCAGATGAACTCTTGGCAGAGGTGAAGATCGTTCTTGGATTGAAACTCAAGAAGCGCGCGTAGCGCCAGTGTGGACATTACTGGCGAGCCAGGCTCCCAAGAGTTTCCCATCTCGATCACGATAGATCCGTCCGGTGTGAGCATTTTCTTGAAGAGCGGGCCGAACGTGCAAAGCCAGCGGATATAACTTTCCCCCGTCTCATTGCCATAGCGCTTCTTACGGTTCAGTGGGAACGGCGGTGATGTGAAGATCAAGTTCACCTTGCCTTCAAAACGCGCCAGCGATCCGTCGCCAAGAATTTCGTCGGACTTGCCGTGGAGCATGCGGCCCCGTGCAGTTGCGTAGGCAACGTTGGATGGCGGCCGCCCATGAAGGGGTTCATCAGCCGCGCACTTGCGTCTTCTCCCGGTTACTAGCGTAGTTGTCTGCATGCGGGCCTGTGGTTCTACTTGAGTTCTGTTGAAGACGGATAATTTAGACTTGGTGGTAACGCGACACAGTGTCCAGCTATGCAGCGATGATCTCCACCCCACGCTTTTGCACGAGGTGCAGCAGCTTCAAGGCGGTACCTGCGGGCCTCTTCTGGCCGATCTCCACTTCTGCACAGTGGAGACGCTGGTGTTGAGCAAGCGTGCAAAAACGGCTTGGCTGACGTGCGAATCCTCTCTGATGCGCTTGATCTCATCCGGTTGGAGCGGCGAGACCGGAGGCACGCTCAGCTGATCGAACTCGCGGAGCGTGACCTGATCCATCGCGCCGGCTCTGCTGAGGCCTCTTACAGTCCCATGCGCAGCTTTCAAAAGGTGCGACTCGGTTTTTCGCATGACTTTGCCTTTGTCCGATCAATGCCACTTCGTGCAGGATCGCTGGTCCCATACAAGCCGACGCAATTTTATAGCACCAGGTGATACCTGTGCAA